>JBDNAW010000015.1:0-23377 GCA_039768255.1 Akkermansiaceae bacterium
CCGCAGCCTGCGACTTCGATCCATTTAGGCTCTTCGCCTTTGACCTGAAGCTTCACATCGATCTCGAAGCTCGGCTCGGTGAATGGGAAAAAGTGTGGACGGAAGCGGACTTCGGTATTTTCACCAAACATCGCGCGGTAGAAGAATTCGAGAGTGCCTTTGAGATCAGAGAGGCGGACATCTTTATCAACGTAGAGGCCTTCGAGTTGGTTGAAGACGGAAAGGTGGGTCGCATCGATCTCATCTCGGCGGTAAGCGGATCCGGGTGCGATGATTTTTACCGGAGGTGCCGCTTTTTCCATGGTGCGAACTTGCACCGAGGACGTGTGGGTGCGGAGGAGCTTTCCGGAATCAAAGTAGAACGTGTCGGAATCATTCCGCGCAGGGTGATCAGCCGGAGTGTTCAGGGCATCGAAACAGTGAAACTCGGTTTCGATTTCAGGCCCGTCAGCGAGGGCGAAGCCGAGGCGACGGAGAATCTGAATCGCACGGTCCTTGACCACGGTGAGAGGGTGAAGTGATCCGGTGGGGATACTGCGTGCAGGGAGAGTGGGATCGAGGTCAACCACAGAGGCAGCATCGGCAGCGTCTTGGAGGGCCTGACGGCGAGCATCGATGGCCTCGGTGACGGTGGTGCGGATGGTGTTGAGAAGAGCGCCGAGCTTGGGTTTCTCTTCAGGAGAAAGATCACGCATTCCCGCGGCGAGTTCTGCGATGGGGCCTTTTTTTCCGAGGTATTTCACGCGGGCGTCATCGAGCGCTTGCTCGGTGGAGGCGGCGGAGATGGCCTCGAGCGCTTCGGCTTGGAGTGCGTTGACTTTCTCTTGCATGACGGCGGAGTTCTTAGGGGAGGGGAGGGAAGAGCGGAAGTCTTTTTACGTGCTTACGAAGATGCGATTGTAAAAAAATGACCGCATCCTTTTCAGGAAGCGGTCATGTGAATTGATCGGTGAGGACCGTTTAGGAGGCTTTCTTTTCGAGAGCGTCCTTCGATTGTGCGATGATGGCGGACAATGCTGCCGGATCGGTCACGGCGAGGTCAGCGAGGACCTTGCGATCGAGATCGATGCTGGCGGCTTTGAGGCCTTCAATGAAGCGGGAGTAAGTAAGTCCTTCGGCACGGACAGCAGCGGAGATACGCTGAATCCAGAGACGGCGGAACTGACCTTTACGCTTCTTACGGTCACGGTATTCGTATTGGCGAGCCTTGTAGACGGCATCCTTTGCGTAGCGGTAAAGCTTCGAACGGAAACCACGGAAGCCCTTTGCACGTAAAAGAATACGTTTACGGCGCTTCCGGCTGGCCGGACTGTTGGTTGCTCTTGGCATTTTATTGTTTGGTCGAACGGGTCGTTGTTTAACTATTCACTCCAGCAGTCTCACTCGTTCGGTGGTTTCCCCGAGGGGAACAGGCTGTTTGGAGGCCGGTCGTCCATTGTGACCGGAATGATCGGATTACTTCATGAGAAGACTTCTCTTCACGCGAGGTGCATCTGCTTCGGAAACAAGTGTCACTTGCCCCAGTTGTCTTTTCCGTTTCCGGCTTTTTTTCTGGAGGATGTGGCGTTTGCCTTGTTTGCGACGCAGAAGCTTACCGGTGCCAGTCACTTTAAAGCGCTTGGCGACGGCCGATCTGGTTTTGGACTTACAAGCTTTGCGAGCCATGGGGCGGCTTTTCTATTCAGGAAGATGCCGAATGCAAGGATTTTCCGAGTGATTTCTCGGTGGCGGTGCTTTGGGCTCCCCAGCGCTTAATTTCTTTTAAAAGACGGCGTTCGCGGGGTTTGTCACGATTTTTTCCCGAGTAATGGTGGCCGTAGTGATAAGAGAGGAGTTCTTCGGCGAAGGGGATGGGCTGGAGGGACTCGATCGCTTCCAGGTGGGCGCGTAGG
Organism: Akkermansiaceae bacterium; assembly: GCA_039768255.1. Classification (GTDB taxonomy): domain Bacteria; phylum Verrucomicrobiota; class Verrucomicrobiia; order Verrucomicrobiales; family Akkermansiaceae; genus SW10. The sequence continues at coordinate 1,893 of JBDNAW010000015.1, forward strand.
GTGCGGCCGATGGGCATGGGGATTCCGAGTGTGGCGCTGGCTTTGCGGAAGGCCGTGAGGTAGTTTGCGGCAGGAGGTAAAAAGTGGTTTCCGAGAGCGTTGGTGGTTTCGGTTTTCTTTTTCCGCTTAAGAATGAGGAGGACGATGAGGAAAGCTGAGCCGACGGTGGCGATGATTCCGCTGAAGAGGCGGAGGAGGTCAAGAGGCTCCCTGTTTAAGGAGAGTTCTTGATCACCGAGTGATATCTCGGGGAGGCTCGGCATACCGGCCCCCCCGGGGGAGGGTGGTTTTTCCGTGTGATCGGCGAGGGAAGAGTTCCCTTCGGAGCGGTTTGCGGGGGTGGCCTCGAAGATGACCCAGCCTTTACCGGCGATTTTCACCTCGGTCCAAGCGTGAGCTTCCTTAGCTCGGAAAACATACATGTTTGAGCCGGTGTAGTAGCGCCCGCCGGACCAGCCGTAGGCGACACGCGAGGGGTAACCAATGGTGCGGGCAAGGAGCGCGGCGGCAGTGGCGAAGTGCTCGCAGTAGCCACGACGCTCGGTGAAGAGAAATTGGCTGATGAGTTCAGCTTCGGGATCAAAGTTCGTTTTTAGAGAGTATTGGCAACGCTGGTTAAGGAGGCTGCGGATGCGTGCGAGTTGCTCGGGTTGTGGGCCGCCTAGATTTGTGGCGAAGAGCTCCAGCGGCTCACGAAGGTTCTCGGGTATTGTGAGTTCTCCGGTTTCGGCTGGTGCGGGAAGGTCTGTGTTGGGATCGAAAAAGAGGGGGCGTGAGGAGGCTTGGTAACGGTGGAGTTTTTCTTCTTCTTTGAGAGCGGGGAGGCGGTAAGTCGCGGGGGCGATGAGACGGAGCGCGGAGACGGATGCCGAGGTGAGATTGGGAATGCCGACGAGAAGGCTTTGGCCCGAGGTGTTTGCCTCGTGAGTAATTTCATAACGGAGATCATTCTTTGCTGGTGGAATGAGTTGAATGAGGTTGTTTTCAGCTTCCATCCCGATGGTCGGAATGGGGCGGGCTTTCCAGGTTCCTGATTCGTAGCGAGCTAGGGTGAAGCTGCGGAGGTAGAGGTTGTTTTGGAGGGTTTCGAACTCTCGGCCTTCGCTGGGCCAGAGGAAGACTTCGGGGCGGTTGGAGGGACGCACTTTACCGCGGGTGCCTAGGGTGCGTTGGCCGTTGTTTTGCCAAAGCCAGTTCCCGGAGGTTTGGGAATCGCCTGAGCCGTCTTCGGACGAATCCTCAGTTGCGCTTGAGTGGTAGGAGCTGGGATGAAGTTTTTCGTCTAGTTGCGTCGCGAGAGCGTTGAGTTTTTCTGGAGCGGTTGCGAAGAAGAATAAGAAGAGGGCTTTTAGGGCAAGAATGGCAGCACCGAGGCTGAGGTAGTCTAGCCAGCTTGGCGGGCGCTCAGAGGTAGCACTTTGAGATTTAAAAAGAGTGCCACGACCCCAGGAGATGATCCCAAGGACAAGGGTCACACCACTGAGGCAAATCCGCAAGACAGGATGCCAGTCGACCGGATGTCCTCGTAAAAAGAGATACGAGCAGACAACGGCTGAGATGAGATAGAATGATCTCACACCAGAATGCTAGAGTGGCTCTAGGGGCGGAGCAAGGTGGATTACAGCTTCCCAGGTCCAGTATTCCAGAGAAGGTGCATTTCTTCGGGAGAAGGCGTCTTCATCGGGCGAATGATGCGGAAGCCGAGCCACTTGGTGTCAGTGAGATACCAGATGGATTTTGGATTTTGCGGGTCGGTCATTTTCCATGCAGGCTCTGACGGGAGTCGTTTGGCTGAGCGGAGGTCTTGAGGGTCAGCATCCCAGTTTCCACCTCGGGTGACGCGAGGGTATCGCATTTCTGAAAGGACGAGAGGATTGAGGATTCCATCAGGGATTGTAGAATAATCCGGGAGATATGCGTTGAGAGTCCACTCGGAGACGTTGCCGTGCATATCGTGGAGTCCCCATGGATTGGGTTTTTTCTCGCCGACGGGGTGGTAAGTGTCTTCGGCGTTTTCGAAGAACCAAGCATGGTCACCGAGTTGTGAGACGTCATCGCCAAAAGAGTAGGCGGTGGTGGTCCCAGCCCGGCAGGCGTATTCCCATTCAGCCTCGGTAGGGAGACGATAGTAGTGACCAGTTTGGGCGGTAAGCCATTCACAGAACTTGGAGGCAGCGTGTTGGGTAGGAGCGAGGGCGGGAAGTTCATCTCCGTAGCCTGCGTTATCAGCGAGGCTGAAGTGCATCGGCCAGTATGGTGGAGTAGGTTGGGAAACGGCATCAACGAGGTCTTTTGCTCCACGGAAGGGAGGGTCGTGCGAGTAGATGTTTCCATCGGTATTCATGGTGCCGTCCTTGTTTCGGTTTTGGCCATTTTCCATGAAGGCGCGATACATCGCCCAGGTCGTTTCAGTCTTGGCCATCCAGAAGGGCTCGATTTTAACGGTTTTTTGTGGGCCTTCATCGGGGCTGCGCTCAGCTTCAGTGACTGGGGAGCCTATGGTGAACTCACCGCCGGGAATGGGGATGAGATCAAAGGTGGCATTTTTAGAAAGTGGAACGGTCTCGGTGTAGGGTGCCATCTTTTCATTTGCCGGTTTAAGCTTAGCGTGGATTTTTTGCGTCACTTCGAAGAATTGCGAGCTGTCTTCTGGGCGATCTTTTCCAATGAGGGTGACGGTCTCGTTGACGAGGGTTTTTTTAACCACGGCGGCTTTTTCAGCCGGAGGGGTGAAAATAAAGGTGTGGGTTTCCTTTTCGCAACAGCTTACTAGAGCGAGTGCGGAGAATGAGAGAGGGAATAGATGTTTGAAAGTCATCGGTTTTTCTTATTAAAGCAGTTTCAAGAGGTTGGTGACAAGATTTCCAATGTTAACGGATAGGTCTTTTTCATTATTACGTAAATTCCTTTCCAAGTTGACGTATCTATCAGCCAATTCAGTCTCACTTTGACACACATATGAACGTTTTTACGCTTCCCAAAATCGGTCTTGCCGCCCTTTTGCTTACACCACTTTCTTTTGCTCAAAATGCGCTCGAACCGCTCACTGTTATCGGAAGAGCCGATGATGAACCGACTTTCGACGTCGATGATTTGGAACTTCTTCAGATTGTGAAAACGAAAAACCTTCTTGGTCAGGCACCGGGATTGTCTTCGGTAGCCTCAGATTCGGCGGGTTATGGGGATTTCATCGGAGTGCGTGGCACGGGTAATACGTCATTTTTTGGTCCTGCAGGTGTGGGGATGATGATCGATGATGTTCCTTTCAGTGATGTCTTCACTTACGCGACTGATTTTTACGATCTCGCTTCACTGCAACTTCATCGTGGACCTCAAGGGGCTTACTTTGGCCAAAATGGAGCAGCCGGAATGCTTCAGCTTCGGACGCTTGGCTTAGAGGATGGCGTGCCAAATCAGTTCAGCATTTCCGGTGGCAGTGATCATGAGTTGGGCATGAGGCTTCGCTATTCTCAGAAAGTGAGTGATTCCTTGGGTGTCTCTTTCCAAACTTACTACAACGAGCGTGATGGCTACATTGATAACAACTTGCTCGGTTCCGATGTCGATTCCCGAAGCCGATTAGGCTTTCTTGGAAATGTTTACCTGACTCCTTCCAGTGATATTCAAATGAAGGTGCGCTTTCTCTACGAGCGTATCGCGGATGGCGGACAGCGGCTTTCACCGCTTCCTATTGTGCCGAGCTACGCGGGAAGTCCTTTCGCAGTGAACTCAAATATTCCCGGTGAGACGAATCTTGATCGCTATCAGCTTTCCTTCCATTACAACCGTGATCTTGGTTGGGCTTCGCTTCAGTCCATCACGGCATTTCAGCGTTGGAACCTCGGGCCGCAGACCGTAGACCTCGATTTTTCTCCGTTAAACATTGCTGACTCGAGCATCGGGCAGACTCAGAACTACTGGACTCAGGAATTCCGATTGGGTTCTCCTGATGACCGTGCCTTTTCTTGGAATAGTGGAATTTTCCTCTCCTACAAAGATGATGATGGCAGCGCGACTCGCGGGCTCTCGAGTGATCCGATGAATCCTTTCGCTCCTCAATTCTTTGAGACCACCAATTTCGACCGTGAGGAGAAGACCTTCGCACTCTACGGAAATGTCACATCGGCATTGAATGACCAGTTAGACTTTACGGCTGGAGCACGACTTCAGTATGTCGATACTGAGATGGTTCGCTCGAAAAATATTCTTGGCCTGGGAACAGTGGGTGCGCTTACGGGTTCAACTTCTGATTGGTATTTCTCTCCCACTCTAGGCCTGAGCTACGATGTCAGTGATGAGGTGACCGCTTTCGCTCGTTCATCCATCGGCATTAAGCCAGCGGGTTACACTGCTTACACTGATAATCCGACCACCTTCTCCTTCGAGGACGAGACTAGTTGGGAAAACGAGATCGGAGTGCGCCATGAGCTGGACAATGCCGCCTTCGAGCTGCGCGGCTACCACAAGCAGATCGACGACTACCAACTCAACCGCTCCGTTTCAGGGACGACGGATTTTATCATTGTAAATGCGGATGAAGTCGAGGCTTTCGGGATAGAAGCCGAGTTCACTTGGCAGCCCATCAAGCAGCTCTCACTTTACGCGACTGCTGGTTGGAATGAGACTACTTTTGACGGTGGAGCTACTGATGGGAATCAGGTGCCTTTCGTGCCTGACTTCACTGCGAGTCTTGGATTCGACTACAATTTTGGAAATGGGTTCTTCATTGCAGGGGCTGCCCGTTTTGTCGGTGATGCCTTCTATGACGAAAACGAGGCAGGAGCCTTCAGCCAAGGGAGTTACAACGTTGTGGATGCTCAGATCGGCTACAAGACAGATGACTGGAGCCTCGTGCTTTATGGTCGGAATATCCTCGATGAGGATTATTACACCTTTATCAATCAGTCGATTTTCGCGGGAACACCTGGTGATCCTAACGTTGTTGGAGTGCGCTACGAGCGTAGATTCTAAGATTCCGAATGGGATTTCACTTGTCTTTTCGGTGGAAAGATGCTTTCCCACTTGCCCACGGTTGAGTGATTCGACCGAACTCACTTTGCGGAAACTATGGAAGCCGATAACATCATCCCGTTTGAAGCTTCCGGTCCGCCACCACGCCCCAGTGCAGCTACTATGAAAAACGATCTCGTCGAACAGGCAGCAGAAATTATCCCTGATCCCCTTGTTTTGATCAATCTCGTCTCCAAGCGAGTTGAACAATTGAATACTGGTCGTTCACCTCTCGTGGACGCCCTTCCTAGCACCGGTTTCGCAGATATTGCCTTGATGGAAATCATCGAGGGTAAGATTAAGCTGCGCGAGACTGAGTAGATTTGCTCTTTTTGCAGCGGCAGCACCCCTTCCAGACCCATGTCTCAGGATAAGACTGTCACTAATAAAAAAGCGCGTCGCGATTACCACATCGATGACACCTTTGAGGCGGGCCTCGTCCTCGTCGGCACCGAGGTGAAATCGATTCGAGAAGGTAAGGTCAATATTGGCGATGCCTTCGCCCGTATTGATAACAATCAAGCTTGGCTCTACGGGTGTGACATTCAGCCCTGGCAGACCGCTGGGGAATACTTTCAGCACACTGCGAAGCGGCCTCGCAAGCTCCTCCTACACAAGAGCGAGATTCTTAGAATGGCGATGGCAACCCAGCAAAAGGGTTACAGCATTATCTGTTTAAAGCTCTATTTCAAAGGCCGCCGGGTAAAGGTTCAGCTCGGTCTTGGAAAAGGAAAGAGCCACAGTGATCAGCGTCATGATCTTAAAAAGAAGACCGAACTTCGCGAAGCTCAACGGGAGGTCGCCCGCTTTAATAAACAGCGCTAGTCATTTTAGCGTTTAGATTTTGCCTCTGACAGATTTAGGATTCCGTCTCATGGAACCTTTTTTTGCGCTCGTGCTGATCTGTCTAATCGCACTCTTGTGTGTTCGGCTTGGGAGCACCGCGCTTCAGTTGACTGGAATGTCTCAGCATGTTGCGCAGTTCCAAGCCGCTTCAGCGTTTTTTGGAGTGGGGTTTACAACGAAGGAAGCAGAACTCGTCGTTGATCATCCGGTAAGGAGGCGGATTATCCTTCATTTGATCGTGGCAGGAAACATCGGTCTTACTTCTGCGCTCGCGACCTTATTGGTGACCTTCACTAGTAGTAATGAGCGGGGGATTGGTGGAACCTTTGCTTGGCTTGCGCTCACTGCTTTGCTGACACTGGCGATCGCCCTTCTCTTTAATCTTCAAGTGATCCGAAGACCACTCGACGGCATGATGAAATGGTCTCTCCAACGAGCTGGGATTGGCCATATTCGAGATTACGATTACCTCCTGAACCTCCGAGATGGTTTCGTAGTCTTCGATAAAAAAATTAGCAGAGATCACCAGTGGATTGATAAAGCTCTCTGGGAAACACGCCCATCTGATGATGGGGTTGTGGTGCTGGGAATTTATCGAGAAGATGGGCGTTTCATCGGCGCCCCTCATAAGGACACTCGAGTCCAATACGGTGATGTCCTCATGGTCTATGGCCGCGATGAAGACGTGAAGAGGGTGCTGGGATAAGCTCTCAAGATGACCCCTGCGAAAGACAGGTGAAGAGTGTGTCGCAGTTCACCTTGGAACCGCTATTTTTTCTCAACCAACTGCACGCCATCGATTCCTAGTAGGCCTCTGCCAGTTCCTGAAACGGTGACGGCACCTGGGAGGACGTCGCTGAAGGTGTAGGTGCCGAGGATGGCGAAGCGTTTGTTTGATGAGGCAGTGGTCTGATCGAGAGTGACGCTGTCTGTTCCCTTGGCGTGGGTGATCTTGATCTGCGCGGTTTTGGCGCGGTTTCCATGAGCTTGCCAGTAGAAGCGGACTTCGTATTCACCGGATTTTTTCAGTCGGATGGGGAAGCTTGCGGAGGCAGGTCCGGATGCGTATTGATAGCCTTTATCCAGGTAAGGCTTGAGGTTGTCACCTTTGGTCCAGTTACCGGTGAGTTTGGCTTTGGCGTCATCGACGACGTATCCTTTCATCTTTCCAGTCCAAGACACCTTGGGGTTAGTGCGGAGACCTCCCACGGGTATTGGTGGGACAGTAAGTTTGCCATTTTTGGAATCACGGAAAGCGCGTCCTGGGGTCTCGATAAGCTCGATGAGCTGAGGAAGGTAGTCGCGATAGACTCCGCGTGGAGTTGTTCCTTGAGTGGCGGCGATCCATGCGGCTTTTCCTACCACTTCGCCCATCATGCCGCATGTGCGCATGACGCGGGTCGTTCCGAGTGCTCGGCGATCTACGGAAACACAGCGACCGGCCATGAAGAGGTTGCTGATGTTTTTTGAATACATGATGCGGTAGGGAATGGGGTAGCCGTTTTGGCGATCCACATTACGATCGTGCACTGCCACGGCGATGAAGGGATTATCTTTGGCGACGCCTTTTACATATTCCTTTCTAGGGTAATGGAGGTCAATGGACCAAGTGGTAGGGACGCAGCCGTCGGGGAAGTCTTTGCGGGCGAGGATGTCATCGCCGGTGAGGATTATATCACCCTCGAGTCGTCGTGACTCACGGTTACCGCCGATGAAGGCCATCCACATGAGTTTAGCATTCTGATGTTTTTCAGCTTCGGGACCGTGCTTGAGAGCGGTGAAGGCTCCAAAGTTTGCGCGGAGATTCCAGTCGCGAATGGCTTCGAGATCATTAATGGGGTGCTTGTCGAACCCGCCTTCCCAAAACCACTCGGCTTTGTAGAATTTATCGTAGGGTCCGCGGGAGGGATGAAGGGGTGGGAAGTCACCAAGACCGAGTGGGAGAGCCCAGGGGGTCTTGGGCCAAGGAACTTCCCCGGTAGTGGGCTTCCAAGACCACATATTAGACATACCCATGTGGCCTTTCTCTTGCATCATAAATTTGGCACCAGCGAGTGCTCCAATCGTTCCATGTCCAGTGCCATCGCAGAAGAACGTTCCCTTGAAGCGGGTGAATCTACCGGTGGAAGTATTTACAGCAGTGACGGAGTGGATTTTTTCGTCCTTGGCATCAACCTTGAAGGCGAAGTGGTTCAGGAAGAGATCGAGGTTTTTTTCGGAGCGAGCAACTTTCTCTTTGAGCGCATCGGTGAACTCTTCGCTAAGGCCGGGAGAGTCTCGCGAGAAGTCGGTAAATTCATCAACAATCTCACCAAGATATGGGTATTTACCACGTTGTGTTCCACCCATGGCCCAGACGTGGACCTCTGATGAGCCGTTTCCGCCGAGGACTGGGCGGTCGTGGATGAGGGCGACTTTTAAACCCTGACGTGCCCCAGAAATGGCAGCAGCGAGGCCGGAGTAGCCGCCTCCGACGACGACGAGATCGTAGCCCTCCTGAGTGGGTGGCTCAGCGGGAAGGCCGAGCTGGCTACGGCGGAAGTGGAAGAGGGCCTGGTCGTCGTTGGGTGGGGTGAAGTCGGCGTCCTTGGTGAAGAAGAGGGCATCGCAGCGGCCGTTGAAACCTTTGAGGTCTCTGAGGGTGATAGTGGCATTGGGGTTAGTGATTTCGATGGAGCCGCCTTTTTGCCAGTGCCACTCGGCGCCTTCGTTACCGAAGGTTTTGACGGCTTTGCCATTGATGAGGACTTCGAACTCGCCAGGGGTGCCAGGGGCGTCCCACTGGGCAACCCAGTCCTTGGTGCGGGCGTGGAGGTGATAAGTGCCGGTGGAGGGGAAGGTGATTTTTTGAGTGGCGTCTTCAACCGGAGTGCCCATGCCGTGGGCGATGAGGTAGGCTGATCCCATATTGAGAATAAACTGGGAATCGGTAGACCAGCCGCCACGGTTTTCGAAAGCCTCAGCCTCTAGAAAAACGGAATCGCCACCTTGCGTGGGAAGGCATAGTAGGAAGGCGATAAGGAGAGAAAGAATTTGAGATTTCATCTGAGTATGAACATACGACTTGTCTGACAAAATCTCACAGAATTTTTTTGTGGTGAATATCACGGGGGATTTAAGTGACAAGAGTCCGCTCACTAGTGATGTTTCGAACCATGAAGTGGGAGTTATCGAAATTCGGAAAAAATCTCTGTGAAGGAAGTGGCATTGGTGAGCTGATGGATGACCTTGGAGAAGCTCTCGCGCAAGGTGGTGATATTAAGATGCTCGGGGGTGGCCAGCCGGCCCATGTTCCGGAGATGGATGCGATGTGGCGAAAGCGGATGGAGGAAGTTATGGCTGAGCCGGAAGCTCTCGAGAAAATGCTCGGGAATTATGATGCCCCGATTGGAAATGAGGTGTTTCGAAAAGCAGTAGCAGACCTATTTCGTCAGGAATTCGAATGGGAGTTGAGCGAGAAAAATATCGCGATCACGATGGGCGGTCAGACCGCTTTTTTCTTCCTCTTTAATGCGCTCGCGGGGCAGTTCCCTGATGGAAGGAGAAAAAAAATCCTGCTTCCGCTGTTACCAGAATATATCGGCTACGCGAACCAGGCCGTGGGCGAGGATTTTTTTGAAGCGATTCCTGCCCGCATTGAAAAATTGAGTGCTCATTGTTTCAAATATCGGGTTGATTTCGAAGCGCTCGATCTTGGTGATCACATCGCGGCGGTCTGTGCGTCGCGTCCGACGAATCCCTCTGGAAATGTTCTCACTGATGGCGAAATCGAAAAACTTCGAGCCATTTGCAAAGAGAAGAAAATCCCGCTCATCATTGATAATGCCTATGGGGCTCCGTTTCCGAATGTCATTTTTTCAGAAGTCAATCCGGTTTGGGATCAGGAGATGATTCTTACGCTCAGTCTTTCGAAAATCGGACTGCCAGGGACACGCACTGGAATAGTGGTGGCGAATGAAGAGGTGTGCCGTGCCGTTTCCTCGATGACTTCCATTGTAGGGCTTGCGAACAGCAACATCGGCCAAGAAATCATGCGTCCTTTAATTCAGTCTGGCGAGGTGCTGCAGTTGAGTAAGGAGGTGGTTAAGCCATTTTACGAAGGAAAGTCTCAGCAAGCTCAAGTTTGGATTACGAAATACTTTGGCGAGCGATTCCCTTACTACGTGCATCGTAGTGAGGGTGCGCTTTTTTTATGGCTCTGGTTTGAGGGTTTACCAATTCCCACAAAAGAGCTCTATCAACGCCTGAAAAAGCGGAAGGTGCTGGTGGTGCCTGGGGAGTATTTTTTCTTCGGCCTTCCCGAGAATCAAGACTGGCAGCACACCCGTGAGTGCGTGCGGATGACTTACACGATGCCTGCCGAGGATGTGGAGGCGGCGATCCAAGTTATCGCAGATGAAGTCGAGAAGGCATTTAATGAAGGCTAAATCGTTTCAATGCTTGTGATGTCGGTAGAAAAAGAGCGGCAAACTCACGTCTGCCGCTCTTCACACCTACGATCCCAATCGCAATGGATTGTGTTATCTAACCTCATCCAGCTTTCCTCGAAAGGGGAGCTGGAATTGGCTTCTCCCTTTTTCGCAAACTTTTCCGCATCTTATCAAGCGCAATGTTCTGTAATTGACGAATTCTTTCACGAGTGATTCCGAATTCACGGCCCACTTCTTCGAGTGTCATGGGGGTTTTCCCGCTAATCCCGTAGCGTGCATCGATGATTTTGCTCTCGCGCTCGTCAAGGACTTCCATGAGATCATCGAGCTGACGATGCATGTTTTTCTCCGAAAGTGCCTCAAACGGGTCTACGGCATGCTCATCTCCGATGATTTCGGCATAATTTGAGCGGTCATCGTCGCCTACAGGAGCGTCGAGAGAGGTCGGGCGCATCGCGGCGCGCTTAAGAAGGCTGATTTTCTTCATCGGGATTCCGGTCTCTTCGCATAGTTCTTCATCGGTCGGCTCGCGGCCGTAAGCTTCACTGAGGACATCGGTAATCCGGCGGAGCTTGGAGATCTTATCCACCATGTGGACTGGGAGGCGGATCGTTTTACTCTGATTCGCCAAAGCACGTTTGATCCCTTGTTTAATCCACCACGCGGCATAGGTAGAAAGCTTTCCGCCCTTTTTGGGGTCGAATCGCTCCACCGCCTTCATAAGGCCGATGTTTCCTTCAGAAATGAGGTCCTGCAGCGGCAGTCCGTATTTGGAATAATCCTGAGCAATCTTCACAACGAGGCGAAGGTTGGCTTTGATCATCTGTTCACGGGCTTTTTTATCGCCTTTCTTGATTTTGGCAGCGAGCTTCACTTCTTCCGCAGGGGTGAGGAGTTCGGTTTTTGAGATTTCTCTCATATAAACGCGAAGGCTACTGTCGGTGTCGTATAGTGACATGGTTTTTTCGGTTTTTTTTAATGCCTTCATAATTCTGTTTCCTATCAGTAAGAGCGTCACCGAAGGGAATTTATTCAGAAAAAGTGGAATACAATATAATGGTTTTTGCTTCTCTTGAGAAGAGGGTTGCAGGAAGCGTGCCGCAGCATTTTTGTGTCTAATGTAAGGTGTTTTGCCATGGGTGAAAAACTCTTAATGCGCTTTTGATAAATTTGTTATGACGATTTATTTTGTGATTAATGGTGATTATTGAATATGGGGGAAATAGAGACATTTTGACCCACTTTCTGATTTGGGGACATTTTGTTGGGTCAAATTGGAGCAAGGCTCAATGTGCAAGCCTGTTAAGCGAAAAATACTTAAACTAAGTTGTCATACTCTTTTAGATGGACAACACGAGGGATTTATTACTATGACTTAGGTCTGAATAAAATTCAGAGGAATCGGTTCATTTAGAAGCGCTTTCGTTACACATAGAACAAACACACGATGAAAATATTCCCGATTATTCTCGCCGGTTTATCGACGACTCTCCACATCTTCGGCCAAACTACAGTCACTCTTTATGAAGAAGACTTCGAATCTGAAGGAGTGAATCTTAATGAAGGAAATAACGGAGCATCTCGGACTCTGGTCCCAGACCCAGAGGCTGGAGGCGTTCAAGGACAAGTTGCCGCGATAGATATTTCTGGGGGCAACGAGTGGGGAGAATTGAATGCCACACCAAATCCGGTCATTGCTCTTCCTGCGGCGACTGAAGCAGGGGTTTCGGAGTTTACGGTGAAGCTTAAGGTCTACGTCCCTAGTGATACCACCTTTGCAACTGGTGCTTCTGGGCCAGATCGTGTTGGTCTGATCATTCGATGGAATAACCTTCAGCCTTCTGGTGTGAGCCAGTTTACCGATTGGGATCTAATCACACCAGACACGTGGGAAGAGCTCACGCTGACTGGGATCGTCCCTGCAGTCGATACCGAAGGAAATGCCGTGACTCGCGCTCGTCCGATTCTTTCTTTCCATGATCGAGATGAAGGGGCGGCGGGAACGGCCGTTTATATCGATGACTTCAGTATCGAGGTAGGGGTATCAGAAGATGATCCCAATTTTTCACACCTCTCTGATTTGAGCTTTGGGCAGATTGATCAAAATGGAGGCCCGATTGACCGGGTGATCCCGCTGACAAATGCGGGAGAGACTGAAACGCTCACCATTACCGAGATCAATCTCGGAGGGTTGAATGCAAACTTCTTTGCGATCTCTGATCTTAGCCTTCCACTTGATATTGCTCCAGGTGAAAGTGTCGATCTTGTGGTCACGGTGGACCCAGGCGAGACTCTTGGTTTTTTATCTGCGAATGTCGGCTTTGTCACTAACGACCCGACCACTCCAAATCTGACTACCATTATTTCAGCGGAGTCCGTGGAACCTTTTGTAGGAAAGGAGCTCATCATTAACGGAGACTTCGAGACCGCGAACTTTGAGGGATGGCGTCAAAATGACCGTTTCAATCCCACCACAGACCAATCCCGGAGCGGTGATACTGCAGGTGTTTATAATCTCGCTGGGGGAAATCAATGGGGAGAAGCAAGGGTGGCTCAGTTTGATAATGAAGTCCCTGATAGCATTCCCATCACGCCAGAAATGATCGGAAAGACCTTTGAATACACGGCTTGGTATTATTGGCCTTCAGAAAATGGAATGGCGCCAAACGACTCCATCATGACAATCTTCCGCTGGAATGCCATTAATACTGGGAATACAACGCTAGGTCGAAATAATCAGCTTGAAGGGCTTCCGCGTGACACTTGGTTCCGCGTCCGTGGCACTGCGGAAATTCCTGCGACGGGTGGTGATGGTGAGCCGACCACTGGAGTAACAATTCTCTGGAGCTTTCGTGACGTGGATGCCGATGCGGCGGGGGGAGAGCTGATGTATATCGATGATGTAAGCTTCAAGGTGGATGTTCCATTTGATCTTCCCCCATTCGAGCTCAAGATCATGAACCTCGCTCACGATACTGAAAATGACATCGTGACATTTGACTACACCGCACGCCCGGGCACGACTTATGCTGTAGACCGGAGCACAGGGCTTAATGAAGTCGGTCAACCTGATGGTTGGATTGAAATCAGTGATTCCGAACTCGCAGATGAAGATGTTGAAACCTTTATCGATAACGGAGCTCCAAGTGGCGGTGCAAAGTATTTTTATCGCGTTCGCGTTGCTGAGTAAGCACGAATAAAAAAGAATTTCAAAGGCGGGACGCTTCGATGTTCCCGCTTTTTTTTATAGTCTTATTTAACGGGGCCTTGACCGGCCGGTGACATCTCTTTTTGAAGATTCATTTCCTCTGGCAGAGGTGCCATTCGAATGGTAGGTATTTTGGACATGAGATTACTACCTCTGCTTTTAGCTACTTTGACTTTAAAAGCCTCTGCCGAACTCCCGGTAATGAGTGATGATACTAGGTGGCTTGGCTATTTTGTGGGTTGGGAACAGAAAGATTACGATTGGGGATTTGGAGATGATGGAGTGGTTAAAATACATCACCTCATCAAAGGGAAACCAGGGAGTCATAAGGATTTCGTGGTGAGCTTTATTGTCCGTGAGCAGATTAAAGGAAAATGGGTGAGTCGTCGTATTTTGGATGAGGGTGGTCTCGAGTCGAATGATCAGCCGGGATTAGATTCGAAAAAGCCAGTCACCGTAACCATGACGGTCACGGGAGGAACTAAGATTGAGCTTGTGCAAGCTCTCTCGAGAGGACGCATGTTGGTGAAGCCGAAGCTCATTGAAAAGACGACGGAAAATCCCATTCAATTTGTGGTTAAGGCTCGTATTCCGGATCTATTTCGCCACATGAAGGAGGACCTTACGGAGAAAGAAATTAAGAAGCTGATGCGCTCTGATTACATCGAAGGGAAGCGCAAGAAAGATGGTAAGAAAGTCAAAGTGAAGCTTTACGAAAAAGAGATCGATCTCTCAGATGAAAAGCATTTTGAAGAGGGGGCGACCTTCGTAGAGTATAGCTCTAAAAAAATCGAGGGTAAGTCTTTCACGATGCAGCAAGGTAGCGACGATGTTGGCCACTTTACAGTTTCCACTGGCTCAAATCTCTACTCGAAAGTAGAATTCGAATGGGTTGCCGATATGGAAAAGCTTGGAGAGAAGGACTCTTACGTGAGCATCGCGATTGATTAATGAGTGACGCTAACTTGCTTGTAAGAAGCAGAGCTTAAGACGCGGAAGAATTCGCCATTTGGAATAAGGTTTTTTTCGAAACTGTAGTTCGAATTTCCGACAAGATCAGTCTGTCCTGTGATTGACTCCCACTCATTTATGGTGAAATTGTAGTTTTGGATCGTGTATTGATTCCCTTCGTTTTGATCGAAGCTAAGTATGTAATTTCCGTTACTTAAGTTGAAGTCTACCGTTGGGGCATTGACGGTTGGGGTGAGGGCAATGTTGTCGATTTGCGGCGTCCAAGGGGTATCGTTGGTAGTCGTTGGGAAGAACCTGATTCCGATCTCGGTGACGTTGGAAAGAATTGCGGGGGTGAGTGGCGTTTCCACGAAGGCATCTGCAGCTTCATCGAATCTAAACCATGATTCGGTGAAAAGAGGATTGAGAAAATACCAGTCTGGATCTCCTGTGAAGGTGGTTCCCGAAAAATCAACCGAATAGTAATAGACCACCTCTCCAGTAGAGTCTGAGCCTATCACAATATCGCAAAAATCGAGCTTATCAGCATCGGTAAAAAAGACATCGACCTCAATTCCGCGGATTCCTTTACGGTGAAAATCTCCTGTGAATGCTCCATCAGCGACTACACTAGTAGCATAGAACCAAAGTCCCTGGTCATAAGATCCGGTAATGGCTGAGTTCTCGGCAAATGAAGCTCCAATATAAGGGTTCTCACCATTAAACCAATTCGGAGCGTAGATCATGTCATCTGCGTAATCATAGAGAAGCCAATCAGCAGCTTTGTCCTCAGTGGGAAAAGTTTCCCAAGCACCTGCGAGAGCTGAATAGGATGAAGAAATTGTGAGAGAATAGAGCAGGGGGAGAGCAAATTTCATGGCTTCGGTTATGGAACGTGGTTGGGAGCCGAAAAATTCAATCAATGCTTCCCCTCTAGCACAATTTGAAGATGAGTGCGGGTGAGTTGCCCCATTGTGTCACAATTTTCAAAAGCATGAGAGCCGTATCGTTCGACAAAGGATCGGCGTAGTTTGAGGAGATTTTCACGAGGAGAGATTTCCTCTTTTTCCATAACGCCAAGTAGGGTGATGAGGCGGCGCCGCTCAGCGCGAGCGCGGCGAGACATTTGCGTTAGCTCCTCGGAGCGATACTGTAGGATCGTTTGATCATTCAGGTGCTCACGAACGAGCTGCTCGACTGGCTTATTATCAGGAAAAAGATGAGCTCGATAAACAGCGAGATCGCTTTCGTAACATTGTTGATCGAAGTCGATGGGCCGAACGCGATACTGCACTTCTTCAAAGTCAGGCGTGATATCGACGACGTAGTTTACGGTGCGCATGTCTCCCAGAAGACGTAGAAAGCAGCGCTCCCCGAATTTTACGAATTCTTTGGCGACTCGAACCTTATTTAAGTTTGGGTCAGGAAGGTAATTGGAAATGAAGACATCGCCGGGAACTCCTGCGATGTGTTCCTCGATCAGAGTGTTTCCATTCACAAGATAGTTGATCCGGTTTGGTGACAAAGCGTGCTCAAGCTCGAGGCCGAAGAGGCGGGAGGCGTCGGCATGTTTGACGTAGTAATAATCAGAGTTTCCGTTGAAGAGGTTGGTGATGCGGATTCGGAAAGGGCGGGAATTCCCAAATTCCCCGAAGTCGATTCGATCAACGGTGAGGTGGTCTGTCATCGAGAGATCACCACCGATGCGTAGGGCACAGTAAATCCCAGTAAGTTTAGGTCGGAGTTCGGCCATCACTTCGGGAGGATACATCACTTCTAGCCAGAGGGTTTCCTCACCTTCGGGGTTCTCGTAAGGGATGGAGTTGGTGAAACGGAGGAGATCGTCGTAAACCAGTGGAATATCCGAATTACGACTGTAACGTTGCAGGTAAGATCGGAAGGAATCTGAGAGAGGGTAGAAAATCTTACGACGCTGAATCACGACTAAGATCATGCACCTCTAGGTGGATCGTGCAAAATCCTAAAAGCTAAAGTTCAACCCTTCTCGTGGTGCTCGATCCAGTGGAGGGGGCTGATGCCGTTTTTGATGAACTTATCCCAGTAGCGTTTTTCGAGTGGTTTGGTGATGGCGCTTCGCTCGGTCTCGTTGAGGGCGAGGTATTTCGCCTCACCCATGACGCGGATGACATCGCGCTCGGTGAGGCGAATCATGAGTTCTTCCCAGAAGACAGTGTTTCGGAGTTCTTCGAGGCATTTTTGGAAGTAGGAATTCTTCTGAAACTCCTCAGTGACACGATTTTTACTCGTTGCGGGATCAATCTCGATTTTGTCTCCCATGCCGGAGAGCTTGGCGGATTCGAGAATTTTATGTTCGATGGCTTCAAAACGAGCGTAGCCGATTTGGCCGGCTTCTGTCTGGTTCATGTTTGCCGCGTCGCTGGCGAGGCTCACCATCTCAACAAGGGTGGCGAGTTCTTCTTCGGAAAAGCGGAGATGAAGCGACATGACGAGCAGAAGGAAACACCCAAATTCTTCTGAGACAAGTGCGCAAATCTCTTGATCGATTCGAAAAACCAATTATATCCATCCCAGACAGCCAACGTCTGTGAGCGGGATTAGCTCAGTTGGTAGAGCGACTCGTTTACACCGAGTATGTCGGCGGTTCGAGTCCGTCATCCCGTACCACTTTTTTCACGAGGCTAAGTGAGTCTCAAATGGGGCCGCTGAGGAGCCGTTTAACGATGTATCGAATCGAAGAGGGGCTTTGAAAGATCATAGGGTGTTCTGCAATACATGCAGCGGAAGTTCTGCCTGAAGATGGTGCGTAAGACATTACTATGGCCGTAGTTTAGGATGGGCCATTTGGTCGCTTTTTCATGCAAGTGTGCTCCGCTGTTGAGGTAAGGAGAGCCTTTGCAGAGAGGGCATCGGGCATCTCGACGTCTAAGAAGGGTGATTGTCCAGAAGTGCTAGTGAGCGCAATCAGGGTGTAAGCTGCGATCTCAGTAAGGAAGAGGGCGTAAGCAATAAGCGCAGCAAGCATTCCTACCATAAAGAGGTAGAAAATGGAGGTGAGAAATGTGGTGAACAAGAAAGGCCGCTTGAAGGGGACAGAGTGTGATCTTACCTGAAACGGCAACTTTTTTTGGAGGGTGTTGTCAGTTGAGAGATATGCTTTATTTTAGGGTATCTCAATGAGCAAGTTTGATATTTCTTAGTCTGTCGCTTCGATTGAACCTTCATCTTCTGGGGCTTGCCAAGTCGGAAACCGGCTGGCGAGCTGCTGCCTGAAAGTGGCTGCTCTTTCGGGATCATTGAGTTTTTCAGCAGAACGAGCGGCCCAGAGAAGAGCAGCAGGGGTGATGACTGGGTCATCAAATACGATGTTGCTTGTGGTCTCAAAAGAAGAGAGGGCATCTTCGAAGGCTCCCTTCTGATAGGACACTTTACCAATAACTTGGTGGAGTCCTGAGGTGTGAGCGCCAGGAGCGTTAATGGCGAGCCCGTCTTGAGCTGATTTGAGGGCAGAGTCGAAATCTTGCAGGCCAAGCTGAGCTTGAGCGATATCGAGGTAGGTGTCGGCCCGCCAGCGAGGATCGTTTTCGAGCTTGAGAACGATGCGGGAGGTGGCGAGTGCATCGTTGAATTGTCCGAGTTCGTTCTGGCTCTTTGCGAGAGTGCGCCAGATCGAGACGTCGCTCGAATTTGGTTTTTCAGGTGAGGTTGCCCGTTCGAGAAAGCGTGCGGCATCGGTAAAGTTTCCGCGGTGAAAAAGCTCCATGCCGAGCCAAGTGAGCATGTTAGTTGGGATGAGTTTACCGGGGAAGTCGCTGAGGTGTTTTTTAAGTGCTTCATTCATCCCGGGAACATCCGCTTCTGAGAAGGTGAGGAGGACAAGAAGGTTCCCGGCAGGTTCGTTATAAAATTCAGGGATAAGCTGCTGAGCTTTCTTGAGGTATGGAGCAGCTTCTTTGTATTTCTTATCTTTGAAGTAGCCCCAGCCGATCCAGTAGTTGGCATTTGCGGTTGTATCGGCAGGGAGGTCATTGAACTCGCTGAGGAGACGGCGGTAACGCTTGACCATAAGCGCATATTTTTTCTCATCACGTAAAACACGAGCACTTCCTTGAAGTGCGAAGGAGATGAGTTCCGGTTGAGTATTCTGATTTAAGATGGCCTCGTAATCACGGAGGGCGGAGGTGCGGTCCCCAAGGAAGAAGTAAGATTCGGCGCGTTTGGCGAGAGCCTCGGTGGTGCGAGAGTCATCGGGGAATTGCTTTAGGAATTTCGAGAAGCTGAGGGCTGCTCCGTTGTTGTCTCCCATTTCGGCAAAGCACCACCCGCTCTTGTAAAAGAGGCTAGGGCGGTGGGAGGCGGGAATCATGCGGGAGTCGACTTTAGCGTAGGCCGTAGCGGCTTGCTCAAATTCACCGAGAGTGTAGAGGGTTTCGGCTTTCAGAATGTGAGCCATGTGGATGTTCTCGTGAGAGGGGAAGTTACTTCGATAGAGCTCTAAAAAGGCATCGACTCGCTCGGGCAGGCTTGCTTGCTTGAGCTGATAGTCACAAAGAAGTGTTTTGTATGAGGCATCGAAAGCGAGTGGGGTATTCGGTGCGGAACGGTCAACTCTTCGGAATGCCGAGCGAGCATCGTGAAACCTTTTAAAGTGGTAAAATGCGTTTCCTGCAGTCATGGAGCGACGAGCTTCAATTTTCCCGCGTGCTCCGAAGTCACCAAGGCCATAAAGCTTTAAGACTTCTTCGAAATCTCCCTTCTGTGAATGGAGCTTCATCAGGGCGGTTTGAGAGAGGGTTTTGTTGTGTGAGATTTGGCGACGTTGCTCGGCAGTAAGGCCGGGCTTTGCTGTTTGAAGAGCGAGGACTTGGCGAAGGTATTCTTCTCCATCGTCTCCCTGGCCAAGCTCGGTTGCGGCGAGGCCGGTGTAGAACATTGCTTGCGAGCGGTAGTTGTTAGCTACTTTCTCTTCAAGCATTGGCTTCAGGGTAGCGATGGTTAGTCGGTATTGCTCATCTTGAAAATATTGATAGCCGAGCATGAAGCGGGCCCAGAGCTGATGAGGGTGGTTTTGAGATTGAATGATGGTAGTGAGGGCACCGCGCACTTCCTCAGTGCGGTGCGTTTTAAGAAGACATTCAGCTCTTTTTGTGAGGGCGCCTTGCCGGAGTTGATCAGCAGTGATCTCGGTTGAAGCGAGGCGGAAGTGATCAGCCGCTTCATTCCAGTCTTCATTGGTATAAGCGAGCCAAGCCATCTGAAGAGAGGAAAGGCCGACGTAGTTTCCGCGCCGGTATTTTTGAATCATGGTGTTGTAGGCGTGCTTAGCCTCTCTGATGTCACCAAGTGATTGCTGGGCACGGCCCAGATGGTGATAAACCGCAGGGCCATTGGCGCCGCGCGGGTGATTACGGAGGTATTTCTTATAAATGCCGACAGCGTAATCGAGGTAGCGTGCTTTCTCGAAGCGATCAGTCATTTGCATCCCAAGTTCATAGTATTTCTCCGCTTGAGCGAATTCGGCGGCCTCATTGCTCCTGAACTGGCCTAGGGCGGGAAGCACAAGGAGGATGTTCAAGAGCAAAATGCTGAGGGTTTTTGAAAATGGCATGGGGAAGGAGAGCGTGTGTCAAGCGAGTGAACGCCAATGTTTTAAAAATGACATAGCGATTACCAAAGATCAACCACCAGAATTGCTCGATTCTTGCGGGGGGGAGGACTTACCGATATAACACTGGGCATGGAACACCATGTCTACTTTTGGCTCAAGGAAGAGCGACGGGATGAAGCTAGTATCGCTACCTTCGAAGAGGGGCTGAATGCTCTCTGTAAATCACCACATCTTGCACGACACTACTGGGCAAAGCCTGCTGCGACTGCCGAGCGTCCAGTGACAGATCATTCTTGGAGTTATGCGATTTCCTTTAGTTTTACGACGATGGCGGATCACGACGCTTATCAGGTGGGAGATCCAGTGCACGACAAGTTCATTGCTGATTTTAAGGACTGGTGGGCGAAGGTGCAGGTCATGGACCTCGCTTAAAAAAGCAGTAAAAGCAATAAAAGCAGTAAAAGCAGTAAAAGCAGTAGCTGTTAAAAACAAACGAAGGTGCAGGAATTGGACCTACACCTTCGTCTGATTGTCTGCGAAACATGGACAATGTAATTACCACGTCACAATGTCCGTCTAAACAAATAAGCAATTTAGACAAGGGCACAAGAGGAAAATTACGACAAGTTGAAAATCCCCTAAGACGAGTTCTTGAGAATTCCGGGAATTCAAGCTATGTTTTTCACATGCACGCTTCATTGAGCTTATTAATTCTGCCAGTCTTATTGTGGCTTGGCGCGTGTTCTTCAACAGAAACCGAACTCAGTGCTCCGGAGATTGCTCAGACTGAGAAGCCTAGGAGTGGTGATTTGCGTCAGAATAATCCCTTTGAATGGAGCAACGAGGATATCCAGCGCGATGACGGTGGGAATCTGATTGGCGGAAAGCGAAGCCAGTATGACCAGAAGAAGATATCGGCTTACGCGAAGAGTCGTAAAACTCCTGGCTATCTCTCACGTGAATATCACTCGCAGGCTTGGAATGGCTCGAAGGATTATTCTGCAGGATCATTCCAAGGTCAGAAAAGCTACCGTGAAGCGGGTAAGAAATCGTGGTTCGGAGGGAAGAAGTCCCGTGCTGATGGAAACGTTTCACAGGCGAATAATCAGGCCTACCGGACTGGAAGTTATCGCACGGGTTCCGCCCAGGAAACCGGCCAAAACGCACGGGTTCAAGGGAGTGGGTATGTGGAGTCTCGCCGGAGCGTGAAGCGCAAGCCTTTCTTACTGATCGAGCAGGCTGAATATCGTCAGCTTTCGGTTGATCAGAGCCGCTCGCTTCTTGGAAAAGGGTTAAGAAGCGAATAAAAAAACCGCCTGTCCAAGCTTGGAAGGCGGCTTTTGAGAAAGTAGTTTTTTTCTAAAGATTCGCGATGACGGCAGCTCCCATTTCGGAAGTGTTCGCCTTTGTCTCGCCTTCTGCTCCGGTGAAGATATCGCCAGTGCGGAGGCCG
>JBDNAW010000016.1:0-14936 GCA_039768255.1 Akkermansiaceae bacterium
CTCAAGGTGGCGGCGAAAATTTGGGAGCCTCAGCGAATCGTGCTCGGCACCGGAGGTGCCATGGATCCGTTCACGGCTGGCTTGAAGCCAGTGGGTGGAAAGGCGACGGCGTATTATTGCATTGGGGAGACTTGTCAGCTTCCGAAGAATTCACCAGCAGAGCTTGAAAAGCTCCTTAAGCGGATGAGTGCAGGGACAAAAAAGTAAGTTCTGGCTGACAAGCAAAGCGAGCTCTTAATCCGACGGTGCCGACTCCTCGACCGACCCAGAGTTGAGCGTCGTTTTTTTCGAAATGACCGTAAATGTAGTTTCGGCCGTATTTCACCTTGGCTGGGGCGTAGCCGATGAGAGGGACGCGGCATTGGCCACCGTGGGTGTGGCCAGAGAGTTGAAGGGTGAGTGGGTGGTCCTCGATGAGGTGATCGAAGACATCAGGCTCGTGCATAAGAGCGATGACAGGATCGCCTGTGCGATGGTTTTTCCATGCGCGGGTAACATTGAGGTGGCCGCCCCAGATGGAATCAAGGCCGGGGATATAGATGCGCTCTCCTTTAATCGAGATCGTAGTGCTGTTGTTTTGGAGGTAGGTGACTCCCGCTTGTTGGAGCTCGGTCCAGAGGAAGGCATCGCCACAGTGCCAGCGGTCATGATTCCCGGGTGAGGCGATAATGCCGTGCTTGGCGGTGAGTCTTTTGAGGTGGCGACAGAGTTCAGGAAGGGAGGAGGGATCTTTGATGACAAAGTCTCCGGTGATGAGGATAAGATCGGGTTCAGCAGTATGGACGGCAGCGATGAGTTTTTCGGTGACTTCTTCATCGGAGCCAGGACGATAGTGGAGATCGGTGAGGTGGGCGATGCGGAAGCCATCTAGCGCATTTGGCCAATCCTTGAGATACAGGTCTTTTTGAGTGATTGAGAGGAGGTCGGGTTCGATCCCAAGAGCCCAAGTTGCACTTGGAATTCCTGCGCCAAGAAGTCCGAGGCTAGCACGGCGGGTTAATTTTTTTACGCGTGGATAGAGAGGCTGGCTGGACATCGGGAAAAGAGGCTGCGCATGTTTAACGCATGAGCGAAGAGCGTTTGTCTATTCCTGAGTACGCGATGGCGTTGGCTGATGTCGCGAGTTTACGATCGGAAGATCCCTTTCGAAAAGTGGGAGCGGCGGCACTGGATTGGGATAACCGAGTGATTGCAACGGCCTACAATGGCTTAGCTCCAGGTTTCGATGCGCCCGAGGGATTCTGGGACGATCGTGACCATCGGCAGAAATTTATGCTCCATGCAGAGGTGAATCTCTGCAGCCTCTTCAAGAGAGGGGAGGCAAAACTTGTCGCTACTACTACGATGCCATGCACGGCCTGTATGCAGACCTTATGCGCCTATGGCATTCAGGAGATCTATTATCGCGAAGTTTATCAGGAGTCAGACGCTCCAGAGATCGCGAAGATATACGGAATCAAGCTCCAGCAGGTGAAGCGGTAAGATTTAGTCCACTTCAAGATCGCCACCGTAGAAGCTCCTGATGTAGCCGAACTCGATGAGGGTGTCTTGCCAAGGTGCAATGAGGCGGGGGTCGGTGAAGATCGAGGAACAACGGTTTAGCCATGCTTCAGCTTTGGCTGGTTGATCTTTCGAATAGTCGATGGCCGCATTCGCATAGTAATGCAGAGGTGAATCATCGAGGAAGCTGGTTTTTTCAGCCTGTTCTTGTGCTTCATCAACGGCACCAAGTTTAATTTTACAAAGTAAGATTTTAAAGCGAATGAGCTCACGCATGGAGAGGTTTGATCGATCCTTCAAGAGTGCGGAGAGACTGTCATGAGCTTCTTGCCACTGGTGAGTGACAAAGGCGATTTCGGCGAGGTTAAAGAGGACGTTCGGGTTTTCTGGGTGCGCTTTAAGCGCGTTGCTAAATGCGGTGCGCGCTTTTTGGAAATTTCGAAACTCAACGTAGCAGGCCCCTTGGATGTTTAGGGAAGAAGGGTCATTGGGGTAAATTTTCTGAACTTCGGCAAGTTCGGCAAGAGTTTCGAAAATCCGTTTTTGATTGAACAAGGTCTGAGCCTTAAAAAGTTTGGTGTAATATTCTTTCCGCTTCTCGGCAGTGAGATTTTGAATATCGACCTCATATTGATGGGTCTTCTTTTCAGGTTGGGCTTTTTCAGCCTCAGGCTTTGCTTCTTGAGCCGAAAGAAAAGCGACTGAAAAGAGGAAAAGAGAAATGAGTTTCTTCATGGATAGACTTTTGTTTTGCTCAAACTAACGAACGAAAAGCGATGATGCAAGTCAGCGGATCGTGGAATAGAGACCTTTTTTCGTAATGTATTGGGCTGTTTTTTCTGAAAGCCATTTTGCGGGGCGATTCGCGGCGAGGTCTTCCCGGATCATGGAGGATGAAGCGGGGTGGTTACTGGGGAAAAAGTGTGCTTGGTAGCCAGCGCGAGGTTGCGGCTCACCATCACGACCAAAAACGAGGAATTCTACCATTAAGGCTATTTTTTCAGGGTGCGTCCACCGAGGGAGGGCCTGCCATTGGTCGAGGCCGATGAGGAGGAAGAGTGATGTTGGTTCGGTGAAATTCTCCTGAAGCTTTTCAAGCGTTTCCCAAGTGTAAGAAGGGGCAGGGCGGTGGAACTCAAAGTCACTAACGGTGGCCCAAGGAAGGTCCCTGGTAGAAAGTTGGAGCATGGTGAGCCGTGCAGCATCATCTGCTATCGGGCCAGTATCTTTATGAGGTGACCTGCGACAGGGGAGGAAAATGACTTCATCAAGGCCCATCTCGCGTCGTGCCCGATTCGAAATTTCTAGGTGCCCCTCATGTACTGGATCAAAGGTGCCCCCGAAGATTGCGATTTTACGAGGGGGCGAGCTCATAGAACTAGGGCGCAGGATTACGCTCGATTTCAATCTGGCCAAGGAGCTGATCTTGGCGAGCGCGGAATTGATTCATTTTCATCAGCTCAAGTAGGGCGAGGAAGGTCACGATGACCTCCACCTTTGAGGTTGCTTGCTCAAAAATTGACTGAAGGCTGCTGGCGCCGCCATAGGGAATTTTCTCGAGTAAGTATTCGATCTTATCGCTGACGGTGTGGCGATCATCGACGATGTCTCCAAAATCTCGGGTTTCTTCAAAACGCTTGATGACATTTTGGAAAGCGCGGATGAGATCGAAAATCGAGACTTCAGCAAGAGGAACAGGCTCGTCATCGAGTGGATTCTTGCTCTTCTCAGGAGCATGAGCGAAGACTTGTTCTTGTTCGATCTCCTTTCTGGCAAGGAATCCGGCCGCGTCTTTGAATTTCTTATATTCGATGAGCTGGCGAATCAGCTCCCAACGAGGGTCATCCTCATCAGCTTCATCCTCGGGAGGCTGCACCTGCTTAGGGAGGAGGGTGCGGCTCTTAATATACATCAGGTTTGCCGCCATGGAGATGAACTCCGAGGCGAGGTCGATATTCAGCATTTTGAAGCTCTCAACATATTCGAGATATTGCGAGGTGATGTTCTCGATGGAAATGTCGTAGATATCTACCTCATCACGACGGATGAGGTAGAGCAGGAGGTCAAGCGGGCCTTCGAAGATTTCTAGGTTGACCTTATAATCAGCTTCTTCCACGTGGCAGGAAATAACTGAGGATCTCCTCTTCGGCGAGGGAAAATCAGATTTAGGGTCTATTAATTTCTTTTGCCAAAGTCGGTGAGAATCACTAAAAGTTCGTGTGGATCAATCGGTGGACGAAAAACGGCTCGAAGAGTATCAGAACCGAGTTTCAGAATGGATCGGAGAACAGGGGATTTTTTTCCAGCTCCGCTACGCTGGAATCGTAGGCAATTACTCGATTATGAAGCAGTTGGGAAACCTCTTCATAAAACTAGCCATCTGCATCGTGGCACTGATTGGAATCAGTTATTTTTTCTTAAATCGCCACTTTGGGACGGATCATTACCGCGAAAGCCTCAGTGAGCAAATTTCCGAAGTGCTGGGGGTCGATGAAATCGAAGTTGTTGGATTCACTCGTGCTCGAGGGCAGGGGACATTCCGTGAGATCAATCTGTCTGGTGGGGAGGGGAGTTTCTTCATGGAAGGGAATGTGGAAAGCATGGTTGCTCCGTTCAATTTTCTCTCTGGAATTTCCGAGAAATGGGCTCCAAATGAATTGAATATATCACGAGCGTCATTCCAGCTGAAAGCGGGTGGAGAAGAGGATGAAATGCAGTCAGCTTTCACAGCCATTCTTAAGACCTTTGATCACGAGAATCTTGAGTCTGTGAAGATTGAAGAGCTGAGTATCGATTGGGGATACTCAAAACTTACTTATGGCGCGATTGAAGAGAGTTCTTTTCTCGCGATCTACAATGAAGGCGTCTGGGAGGTGACTCTAGAAGGAGGGACGTTTTCGCAGAATTGGCTCCAAAACTTTGATCTGAAGTCAGCTAAGTTGCTCGTCACTTCAACAGGAGTCGAAGTGAAATCTCTCAAGCTTGCTCTCGATGATGGCACTCTTGATCTTTCAGGTTTCATTGGCGGAACTCTCGGTTTTCCAGAGTTTGATCTTTCTGGAGTGATGAATAATTTACCCATCGCTCAATTGATTCAGCTTCCTGGAGTTCGGGTGAGGGATTTTATTGCGGGTTCGATTTCTGGGGATTTAGCGATCACCGGTTCGACCAATCGTCGTATCATTACGACCGGTAAAGTGAGTCTTGTTGCTCCCGAAATGATTACCATTCGGGAGAGGTGGGAAATTCTTAAGACGATGTCTGTCCTCGATATTAATAGTTCTTATCGACGGGTAGATTTCGACCGTGGCGAGTTTGAATTTACAACTTCTGGAGGAGGGTTAGAAATCAACGGGCTATCGCTTCGAGCGGGAGATTTGATTCAACTCAAGGGTGATCTGGTTTCGACTCTGCCCACTCAGAAAGAAGCAGCTGACGCACTAGGGATCGTTCTTACGAGCGGATTCAGTGACGGGATGAAGCCTGATTATACTGATACCTCCTCTGCGCAGGCTTTAGAAAATGACCGGATGACGCTGAAGCGAGTCACGGGAGGAGGAAAGGTGAACGACTTGAGGATTGAAGTTGAGGGTGTCAACAATCAAGGCACGGGGCAGCAAAATCTGAGTTTGACCCCGAAGGAACTTGAAGCGCAGCGTTTACGTTATGAAATGAATGTTCACCGAATTCAGGGTGAGTTGCTCTTTGGGGTCACTGAGAATTCGTTGATAAATTATCCGAGTTTGCAGCAGCTTTATCCTGCCGACGATGATGGATGGCGTTGGTTGCCGCTTAATTTTCAAACAACTTTTTCAAAAATCAGCCAAATGGAATCGCAGCGACTTTTGGATGATAGTCGGATTCGCATTGAGAAGACTCCAGGGGCTGAATAATCAGTTTTAAAGGTTTAGATTTCTCACGATTTCAGTCGTGGCTCCACTCTTATTCAGAGTGTAGAGGTGGAGTCCTGCCACGCCTTCTTGAATGAGGCCTTGGCATTGGGCAATCGCGTAATCAATTCCAGCTTGGCGCACAGCGGCTTTATCGGTTCCTGCTTTTTGAAGAACACTGAGAAGGGCAGCGGGAAAATTACTGCCTTCTGCAAGCTCGGCCATCCGCTTCATGCTCGAGTGCGTGGTGATGGGCATAATACCGGCGACAATAGGAAGGTCGATTCCGGCGAGTGCGCAGCGATCCCGATAGTCTGAAAAGTCGTGGTTATCGAAAAAGAGCTGAGTGCAAATGTAGTCAGCCCCTTCAT
Source organism: Akkermansiaceae bacterium (assembly GCA_039768255.1). Taxonomy (GTDB): domain Bacteria; phylum Verrucomicrobiota; class Verrucomicrobiia; order Verrucomicrobiales; family Akkermansiaceae; genus SW10. The sequence continues at coordinate 5,762 of JBDNAW010000016.1, forward strand.
CTACTTTTGCCTTAAAGTGATCCATCTCGGTCAGGCGGTTTTGGGTCCTAGGATGACCTTCGGGAAACCCCGCAACTCCAATATTGAAGGGGTGTGGGTGATCTTTAATGAAGCGTACTAAGTCAGAGGCATATTTAAAATCATCGCCGCTGCGGTCGTAATTTGGCTGATCACGTGGTGGATCACCTCGGAGCGCGAGAATCGTCTTCACGGAGTCTTCTGCGTAGCGATCTAGAATCTCCGTCATTTCATCACGGGTATGCCCGATACAGGTGAGGTGAGGAATGGTTGGGATTTGTGCTTCACGAATAATGCGCTGCACAACTGCACGCGTGCGCTCGCGGGTGGTCCCTCCTGCGCCATAGGTGACGCTGACATAAGATGGGTGGAATTGGTTCAATTCATGCACTGTTTTAAACAACATCTCTGCTGAGTCTTCATCCTTAGGGGGGAAAAACTCGAATGAGAGTGTCGTGTCCGGGGCACGAAGCGAAGTCAGCATGTCCATCTGCTGAGAAACCTAGAGTCCATTCCGACCCATGGTCCAAGGAAAAGCGCACTTTTTACGCAACTTTTCCTCGGATTCGTGTTTTCATCCTACAGAACCAATGCACCAGTTCACATACCTTGCCTTTATCTGCACACTCTCTCTTGTCATTGGAGAAGATGGAATAGGGGTGCCCCCCGCAGAGACTGGGAAAGGTAAGAAGCGCGAAAAGGGCCATACTAGCCGTTTCTTTGAAAATCTCGATGCTGATCATGACGGTAGCGTCACGCGCGATGAGTTCAATCAAGCGCGACGTATTCAAGAGCTCGAGGAAGAGGTGCGTGACCGTCTCTTTGCTCGACTTGATAAGAATTCCGATGGCACGATTACTCGTCAGGAAATTAAGCCGCAGAAAAAGGGAAATGAAACCCTAGATTCTAGTCGGCTCCTACGTCAGGCTGATAAGAATAAGGATCGTATCATCACTTTAGAAGAATTTACCACTCATCCCCGTTTCGCGAAACTTCCAGAGAAACACCGGAAAGGCCTCTTTGATCGGTTAGATCGAAACAAGGATGGCATCATTGACCCGAACGATCGCCCGAAGGGTGGTGATAAGAATCCATGGCAGGTGTTTCGGGAATTCGATACTGATGAAGATAAGAGCCTGACTTTCGAGGAATTTCTCAAAATGCCGCACCTCCAGAAAATGCCAGAGAAGGCTCGGCGTAAAAACTTCGACCGTCTTGATCAGGATTTGGACGGAAAGCTGTCTCTTAAAGAGTTCCGCATCAAGCCTGAGAAGCGCGCCCGTGAAGGTCAGCCGAAGAAGGAGCAAGCGAGAAAGCCCGCAAAGTAAATGAGCTCGGCAAGTGGCTTAAAAGACGAACGCAAACCATATTCCGCCATACACAGGATCGTGCGCACTAGATTCATCGAGCAGAATACTCCAGCCGATAAAGGGCGTCACGGCGACGCTGTCTGAAATCGCGTAGGTCAAGGAAAGGCGTCCGTAGAGATCATTGAAACCATCGCGCTCAAAATTATCCGAAGTAAAACTCACTCCATGATCGAAGGAGAGAAAGGCGTCTTCAGAAAGCGGCTTGCTCCAGCGAAGCTCAGTATAGGCATAGAAGAGATCATTTCCGATATCGTAAGAAGCGCCCGCCTTGACATCCCAGAGATCATTAATCTGGTAACTGGCAAACACCCCGATATCCAATCCGCTCTCAAGTACTGAGTTCCGGATATTTCGATACGTGAGAGAGGTTCCGATTTGTGTCCTCGCATTCAAATCGTGTTTTAGATCGAGAAAGAGTCCCGTTTCAGAAAAATCACCACTGCTCTCCGAGAGGTGCCATGTTCCGATGTTAAAACTCGTTTCATTCGAGAGAGCGATCTCTGCTTCGATCTGCAAATCCTGAGACGTTTCAGCCAGTTCGAATCCGCGATAAAGGTATGCCGAGCGAATCCCCACCACCGTTTCGATGCCCCACGGGATTTCATGCTCAATCTCGGCCTGCACGGGTAGGAGACTGAGCAAAAAGAGGGAGGGCGCGGTGGCGTTCTTCATCATCCCAATGTGGCGATAAACTCGAATCTGGTCAACGCTGGTGGCTTAGCCCCGTTTTTGCGAAAGCATGAACTCATTATTTTCCGAGTCATAACAAAAGGCGAGATGGATCATTCCATCTTCTTCCTCTGGCTCGCGCACCAACCCGCCTCCGTGAGCTTTGACCTTCTCGACACCAGCGAGGACATCATCGCATTGAATGGTCAGCCCGGTCCAAGTTCGTTTCCCTTCACCACCACCGTGAATCCCGATGGTTGATCCGCAAAGCGTGAGTTCGCTCCAAACTTCCATCTCAAATTGAAGCTCCGCTCCGAAGACCTCTTGGTAGAATTGAATGGCTCTCAGATGATCAGCGGCCCAGAGCGCATACTTCACTTTTAAAACGGTCATAAGAGAGGGGTAGCACATACCGTGAGGTGGACAAATGCTACTCTCAGGTTAAATTGCGGAATCGATGAAACTCGCTCCTTTTCCCACTCCTCGTGAACTCGTCCGTCAGTGGGAAGCTGGTGAAATTAAGCGCGAAAAGCTGCACGAACTTATGGCCCAGCATCAGGCGGCCATTATCGCAGAAGCGGAAGAAGAGCGGCTCAATCCCTTCGCGGGTTATCTCGACCGGATGCTGAATCAGCGGATGGCGAAAAAGCTCATCAAGGCGCATGGCGAAGCGAACATCCGAGAGCTATGCCTCGCGCTTTCGGAGCTTCCCGATTTCCTACCCGCAGCGTTTCTCTGGAATGTGAACCATTGGGACCTACCCCTTCATTGTTTCATTCGCCACAAGCGCGAGCCTGTTTTCCTCATTCATGAAGCCTTCGTCCGTAGCGGTCGCGGAATGCTCCTCATCGAGCACGGCTCTGTGCAAAAGGCTCAACGCACCCGCGAGCGCATCCACTTCGAACGCCACTGGCGCGGCGAGATGAAGGTCACCAAGCGGGAAGACATATAGCACGGTCGCCCTGCCGGGGTCCTTCAAAGCCCTTTTACGATCCCATCAAGAAGCTCTTTGGTCTTCTCGAAAGAGATTCGGGTGAGGCTATCAGGATAAACTTCGTGCTGCTCAGCCAGAGGGTCGATCTTCCTCCAATGAAGCTCCTCCAAATAATAGGCCTTCGTCATGAAGCCTAGAATAATTAACGAGCAGAGATACGGAGGAAAGCAGAGCTGAGCAATTTGAACTTTTTCAGTAAGGTAGCGTTTCGGATCTAAAAATGTGAGGAGTAGAAAAGCGACAAAGATTCCAAGGCATAAGAGTGCAATGATCGACGCCTTCTCGGAAAGGACATGAGAGGAGCCAAAGAAAGGGTCACACATGAAGGCGGCCAGCACGGCGTAAGGGAGAAAGAGTAACCCACCCCAGAACGATATCCACTTCTTTGATCGTTCTGGCTTTTTGAACTCAAGAAGAACTTTTGTCAGCAGAAGAGGGGTGGTTAAAAGAACGAGTAAAAAACCACTCCAGAATTCGACGACCGTCGAAGGAATGATCATTCATCCCGGGCCCCGATCAAGATGCCCGAGGGGAGTAAGGTGTCTGAGCGATAAAAACAGGATGACCGGGATGCAGCTCCCACCGAGAAAGATAAAATATTTAAGCCGTCCGGTTTTCTCGATCTGCACATCGGGAGCGAAAAAGCGGTAAGCATAGAATCCTCCGGTGACCAATAGGCTGTAGAAAAAAACGCTCAGGAGGAATTGCCAACTCAAGTGAGCCGTTTCAGTTCGAAGGGCTGGGTGAAAGAATTTACGTGAAAAGGGGGCATCAACACCGTCGCTTCTTGCCAAGGATGCCGCACTTTTTAGCGGGGTAAAATGATTAGCGATTTCTTGCGACTCCTTGGAAGTCACTTGCAGTAAATGGTGGAACTGACCGAGGTGCTGGTATTGCTCGTCGCAATGTTGGGCGCGTGCCGGTAGCTTGAGTTTGGTGTAGGCTTCGCTCAGCGCTTTTAGGATTTTGCGATAGTGCTGCGATATAGAAGCGAGGTGTAAGTCAACAAAGGCGCTCGCCAGCTCTTTGTGAAAGATAAGACGAGCGCTGTCTTCAATTTTATGAATCTCTTCGATGGTGTATCTCTTGGACTCGGCCAGGCGGCTGTAGCTTGGCATTTCAGGTTCAGTTTGGTGATTGAGCCAGAAACCTCTGCAGCTCCTGACTTTTTCGCCAACCTAAATTGCGCTGGAGTCTTGAATCCAAGGAGGGAAAAAAGCTGAGGATAGCGCAGTGCATCAAATTAGCAATTGAGTAGTCTTATACAAAAACGGCGGCAAGAACCACCTTACCGCCGTTTTTTGGGTTGCTTGCAGAGTTTCACTAATCAGAGGTTCTTTTCCGGCTTCCAGAAATGGCGAGCCCACCTAGTAAGATCAGATAGGTGGACGAGGGTTCAGGGATGGAATAAACTCGAAATGTTAAATCTCTTGAAGGGTCAGAAAGAAGCTCTCCCCCATCGAAAGCATCAGAGGGGCTTGTAAGGATGCTTCTGGCCGTAGCCCTGATTGCAAAACGTTCTCCAGCCTCAACCATAACCGGCTCCACTAGTTGGAAGAAAATCCATTCAGGTTCTTCTGATCCTCCAATAAATTGATCCAAGGTGACCATGCTTAAAGATTCACCGAGCATGCCATCAGGATTCACCCTGTGTAATGAGCCTTCAATTTCCGGGAGGCACTGGATACACAGTGAGGCGAAGGAGAAAGCGAAAATCTCGCCCCTCTCAGGAACAGTGAAGGTCTGCTCTTCCGTTCGAACTGCTTCGCCAGGCTCGTAACAATTCGCAGTATCAAACTCTTCTTGAGAAACCTTAATGCCAGGACGACTTTGCGTTTCCACAATGAAAGTTCCCGCATTGCTTTGACCGGCTACCAGACAGCCTAGGAGGAAAAAGGAATTAAAAATCTTCACTTTCTAAACGGGTTCAATTTCTACGCCTTGTCACCACACATCTCAGCCCAGCCAACAAAAGAAGAAGTCCTTTGGATAGCTCAGGAATAGAGTAGCCATATTGAAGATGATCTAGCTGGTTCACCTTCTCTAAATGCAACTCAGCAATTCCATCCTCATGGTAAATCCCAACAAATCGATGTAATCGAGCGTCACCGCCAAACAAACCTTCCATTGGCTCTTGAGTTACAGGATCAAGGGCCCAATCCCTTGTGCGATAAAAATCATCATGAATAGTCTTTCCGTCAGCATCAAGCCAATCAATCTCGGCACTACTATTACCTCCGCTAAAGCGAGCAATCACAAATCCTACATAAGTAGGAAGCCTACCTTGAGAATCAGGTAGAAACTGGAAAATCATCTGATCTCGTGGTCCTCCAGCATTGGTCGTTACAATCCAAACATCCCCCCCGTATCCGCTTCCGTTCAAAGCTCCATCATCTCCATCAACACCCCAAATTGCTGTGGGACCAGGATTATTGAAACTTGATCGGAACGTTGAAGCTTCATCACCAAAGCGTGTGACGGCTTGCACGTTTGGTGTGTTGAGTTCCCCGTCTTCAAAGTCTTCAAGCCATATCCCGTTCCCCGCATTATCGACAATACCAGAAAACCACGGGCTATCTCGCTCGCTAAAATACAGGGAGGGGCCAAAGAGGGTCGCGGCTTCACCAGCTCCCATTACGTAAAAACAAAATAGCAATTTTTGCAGACTCCCTTTCACGCTCGCTTCCTACGTATGAATGCAATGAACCCGGTAGCAGCGAGGAATAACGAAGAAGGTTCTGGTATTGAGTAGCCATATTGGAGGTGGTCCGCCGCACTTACATTTCCGAGAACTAATGTTTGGATTCCTTCCTCTGCAAAGAGGCCAATAAATCTCATATTTTGAGGGCTTCCCCGTGGCGCTCCACCAGGCGGACTCCACTCTTTGGGATCAAACTCACCATCATCGAACAACGATTCCCCACCTGGGCTATTCCAGGCAATTTCAACATCACTATCGGGGTTAAGAACACCTGCAATCACTATTCCAACGTAACGAGGATACCGACCTTCACCATCAGGCAGAAATTCAAAGTCCATGAATTGCGAATTCCCACCTCCGTTGGTCGTTGTAGTCCATACTATTCCAGATGATATTAGGCCATCGACAAGCCCATCATCTCCATCAACCCCAAAAGGAATCGCATTCGGATTAAAGGCCGTGCTGGTCAGCCCAGTGTAATTCACACCAGGAAGCTGCCTCACGTTAGGAGTATTGAGTTTGCCATCTTCAAAATTCTCTAGGTAAATTCCGTTACCAGCATTATCGACAATGCCAGAAAACCACGGGCTATCTCGCTCGCTAAAATACAGGGAGGGGCCAAAGAGGGTCGCTCCAAACAGTTTCCCTAGTCCAAACAAGATCGATAGGAGCGCATATAAGCTATTTCTCATTTCAGATGGAATTAAGGAACTTCGATGGCCAAGTCTTTGTCAACCAAACGCCCCAGAAATTCATCACGGCGCATCTTAATGTAACTATCCCGATGAGCATTTTTTGCGGTCAACCACTCAGCCGGGCTATATGCCGTATTTCTATTGGCATCCCCCCAGCGTGCTGATTCTGTGGTAACCACCGCTCCAAAAAGGAGCGCCTCGGCATCGAATATAATGGATGCCTCATGGTTATTTCCAATCGCATAATAGCAGCCTCCCGGAGTATGGAAGTGTTGGTGGACTCTGGCTTGCCACGCAGCTTGATAATCTGGGTGATCGATGAGACGAGCATGAGCAACAAGCGCACCGCGTGGAGAAAGATGGAGATACCGCCCATCTGTATAATCTTCACTGGTGTTATTTGGGTCCATCGCATACTCAGCATCCCAGACAATAAATTTAAAACGAGCAATATCGTTGGGGTCGTTAGGATCAGTGCGGCGACGGAGTGTTCTCCAATTATTTCCCGTGATCCAATCGCGGTTCTGCATGAACATATTCACGATCAAATAATCGATGTAAGTATCGACATCGAGAACATCTGTCACGGCTTGCCACAAGGCCGCATTTCCCGGGGAATTAGCTGCACTTGTGCAAGCATTAATCATGTTATTGTAAGCAATTCTATCGCCTTCTACAATCTCAAGACTTTGCTTGAGAACATCATATTCCCCGAACTCGTCTCCATAGGTTCTTGCAAAATTTTGGTCCACTCTCTCGCCAAGTTCGTAAATCCCCCAGTGAATCCCATTCAAATAAAGATGAACCCAACGGCGATTTGCAATGATGTTATCTACGGGGTTCATTCTGCGGTGCATTTCACGCGCCCAAGCCTCACGAGAATGAACAGCACGTTCCCTCTGAGGAAAAGACCACTTGAGTGCCCAGCTATCATGTGTGGGTTGACGTAGTGTCATCTGACGGAACTGGTAAGTTCCCGTAGTCGAAAAGGGAGGGTCAAAAAGGTTGAAGTTCATGGTAGCTGAACCTGCGCGCGAAAACTTGGACTTAAATAGAAGCCGCATGTTGTGTTTATCCGTTGTGCTGAACCGGCGACTGGAAGCTCCGCTAATCGTGATCTCACCATTTTCCTGCTTATAGTTACTCGGGTTGGCTGGATCGATATATTCAATGGAGGCAAGTCTCCTCCATTCGTTCCCTAGTGGGTCACGAGAAGAAACATTCGTATCTTCTGAACGAGAATAGAATCCATCCGTTGCTCCAAATAATTGTCCAACTGGAAGCGTCACTGAAAGCGATGGAATCGCCGTTAACTCCTGAGCAAGTGCATCGTAATTGTCCTGAATGACTTGCGGGTCCATTGCGTAATCCAGCGGCCCGACTCTCGCTCCATTCACGATCGATGACTCTGGATAATCGGCAGGCCGCTCCTGAAAACCGACTGCTGGATTCCCCTGCCCTCCGGTTCCGATGACGTTCGTGGTGTAGAGGAAACTCCTCGCCGTAATTGGTGAGGCGATACATCCAGGCTTAATGGCCATCGCTCTCACAATCGTAGTCTCATCAATTTGAAGTGGTTGCCCTGAGTAAATAGGTGAGTCAGTCGTAGGATTGGAATTATCCAGCGTGTAGTGAATGGTATCCGCTGGGTCCATTGTCGAGACGGTGACTGACTGCACACCTCCAGAATAAACTCCACCATTCACATTGAAGTCCGGAGCATCGCTAAGACCCGTGCAGGAACTCGGGCTGTTAACCATCCTTGGAGTTGGATCGAGGAAATAGCGTAGAGCAGACACAAGCCCCGTCTCCTGATCCAGTCCCCACCCTGCTGATGCGTTGAGCCGCTGACGGCCCCAATCAAGATGGCTATCCAGAACAACCCCATTTGAATTGGACAGTAACAGGTCCTCACCATTCGAGGCACTCAAACCAAAGTCAGTATGGTATGGACCACCAAAAGGCTTACGGTCTTTCCCAGAGGCAAAAACCACGATGCTCTCTCCTGGCTGAATGGGGATTCCGCCAGCCGGACTAGGAAACTGCCACCGAAGTGGGCTATTCTCATTACAAGCAAGGTAGTGGCCAGCAAGATCAAGGGGGCTGGAAGTCGGATTAAAAATCTCGATGTAGTCCTCAAAATCACCATCTTCATCCGCAATCACAGCATCATTTGAAGCCATGAACTCTGTGATGATAAGATGGTTAATAGAAGCGTAGTCCCAAGGATCAGTCACTCCATCTTGATCTGTATCGGGATCATAAGGGTTGAGGCCAAAACTAGTTTCCAAATCATCATAGAGGCCGTCACCGTCGATGTCGTCTCGCCGGATGATCAACCGGAAGAATCCAGCGTTTCCAAGATCACTCGAAGCCGTTGCATTCTGAGAATTATTTCCGACGTTAGCGGCGAGCTCGGCGATAATCTGCTGTCTTGCTACAGTGAGCAAAGTCACTTGATCCTGCTCTACCTGAGGAAGAGCTGCTAGCGTAAGCGAAGCTGAATTGGGAGGCAGTGGTGCGGAAGCTTGATGAAGAAGCAGGCCATAATCTCCATTGGGGTCGACTACCTCAGTGGCAAAGAGGGGTGGATCATTGGGCCCAAAATAAGTTTCCGTCGTGTAAAGCTGGTAAGGCAAATTGTCTGATCCCCGCCAGCTAATCAGTGAATGCCCAGATGGGTAGGGACTAACTGTAAACGTGTGACTTGGATTTCCCGGAATAGCAC
>JBDNAW010000017.1:0-34800 GCA_039768255.1 Akkermansiaceae bacterium
AAAGACCAAGGAATCAGGAGGCGGTGGACAAGTCGCACCAGCCCAACGCGTCACCGATTTCCTTGCTGGTAAAGTTTCCCATGAACTGCCTAAGACCAGCTATTTCCCCGGCTTAAATTCTACCTCACTTGCTGAAGTGCTTCCGAAATCCATCAGCGACCGCCTCGCCGGAGGCCTGCGGAAATTCGGGAAATCCATGCGCGGCTACACCGGTCCCGACGCCCTCCTCATCGGTTGTGAGACCCGTACCAGCTCCCCCGTCCGCATCCCGCGCGGCGATGACCTCCAACATCCCGATATCAAAGGCTTCTACCCCTGCGGAGAAGGGGCCGGCTACGCGGGAGGAATTGTCTCTGCCGCTCTCGATGGAAGGAAATGTGCCGAAGCTCTCTCACCTTCTTAATCTCATGACCGACGATCTCCTCACCGATTTTCAACCCGATCATTTCTTCATGGGACAAGCGATCCGTGAAGCCCGGCGTGCTTACGCGGCAAAGGAAGTCCCGATTGGAGCCATTATTGTCAAAGATGATCAAGTCATTGCCCGCGCTTGGAATCAAGTCGAGACCCTCAAAGATGCCACCGCGCACGCAGAAATGCTCGCGCTCACTTCCGCCCAAAATGCCCTTGGCGATTGGCGGCTCAGTGGTTGCACTCTTTACGTCACGAAAGAACCCTGCCCGATGTGTGCGGGTGCGATCGTCCACTGTCGGCCAGATCGCGTCGTCTTTGGCTGTGTTGACCCTAAAGGCGGAGCCGCTGGAGGCTGGATCAATCTCCTCGAAAGCAACCCACCACTGAACCACCGCTGCGAGGTTCTTCCTGGTGTGATGGAGGAGGAAAGTATTGCCCTTCTAAAGAGCTTCTTCCGTGAAGCACGCGAGCGCAAAGCCGAAGGGCGGAAGCACTTAAAAGCGGGTGAAGACGATTTTGATTCCTAGATGCGATCAAGGAGGAGGGCACTACTGCGCTCCAAGCGCCCGCTTGGAAAGACGCTCAATCCCTTCTTGAGCAATCGTGCTTTGTGGATGGATGTGGCGTGCTTGGTAGAACATCGCAAGCGCTGAGCCGACCTGGTTATTATCTTCGTGCGAGATCGCATCCTGGAGAGCTCGTGTGAAATCCGCCACTTGCGGAGCCATTTTAGTCATCTCTTGATTGAGCACAGGGTCCTTCGGGAATTGTTTGTGCACTCCATCGAGCTTTTCCCACGCTGCATACGGCTGACCAACTCGTGACATTTCTTTGGCATATGCCACGGCTCCATCAATCGAGCCGATATTCCGAATCACTTGCTCGAACTGGTCTTCACGAGTGGCATCACCTTTCACGGCAGTGCCAAATTCAAATCGTCTCTTATGGACCTCACGATAGTTGCTTTCGGAGAAAAGGCGGTCGAAGTCATTCTTCGCCATGGCGAGAGTCCCACCGGCTTCCATGAGCTGGTCAAACTTTGCGAGGTTTGGATTCTGTGGCCAAATCTCAACCGCCTTTTGAATCTCAGCGCTCGCTTCGGTTTCTTTCCGCTCAAGGAGCAGATTCTGCGCTTTTCTCAGATGCATGTTACTCGCACGGGTGTATCCAGCAACGGCAGCTTCTGCCTTTGTGGCGTCGAAGTCTGAGGCCATCCCTTTGAGCTTTTCGATCTTCTCGGAAGCTGTGGTGTAGTCCTTCGCGTCAATCGCATTAAGGAGCACGTATGCCTCACGAACAAAGGCGAGCACTTTACGCTTCTTGATCCGCTCAAGAGTATTCACGGAAGGCATGAATTCACCCATAAGATAAGACTCTGCAAGTCGCTTGGAAGCAGACTCGAGCTCTTTTTCTTCGACGAGAAATTTGAAGGCCTCGACTCCTTTGTCGATATCGCGAATGGCTTCACTAGCGAGAGAATCAAGCGAGGAAACAGTTGGGCTGAAGCCAGCCCCTTCACTAAACATTTTCTCGATATCGGAACCCTTTTCCATGTAAAGGGCGCCGTCGCCATCTTTCCAAATCAGGTTGTAGAAGCGTGATGCCATGATGACATGCTCGAAACGACGCTGCAGGAAGAACTGCATCATGAGCGCCTGATACTGAATCTTAGCAAGCTCAGTTTTGACTTCGGTCTTCAGTTGATGTGTCTTTTTGAGCCCCTCGATCTCAGCGATGCGACGGAGGTATTCCGCGTATTCCAGTGATTGGGCTCCACGGCCAGTTTCGGTCGCTTCACGATTGTTATTATCGGCATTCTCACCCTGACCAGCTCCGGTATTCGCTTGGCCCACATCCACATCATCTTCAGTGCGGGTTTTCCAATCCCCTTTTTTAATGAGGCGCCATTTTTCTTTCTCCTGAGCCGCCATTAGCGACTCGGTGGCACGGACGTCTTTACGCGCAAGCATCGCGGTGAAGAGCGCATTAGTTAGGGAATCACAAAGGCGAGCATCGCCAGGATAAGAGGAAGCGCGGGGAAGAAGTGCGGCGGCTTTAGAAAGCTTATGATCGGTGCGATGATGCGGTGAGAGAATATCGAGAATCTCACGAATGGTCGCACGATACTCCTGCGCGGCCTCGGAGTTTTCCTCAGGCTCGTTCAGGTATTTCTGAAAACGTGCTTCGAAGAGGCGGTTATTACTCGCCGCCCAAGTCGATCCATTCCATGAAATGGTATCGTCCTGCGGGTTATAAACGCCAATCTCATTTCCGAGCACTGAGCCAGAATTTCCGTTGTTAGAATTACTCTGCGGTGAACGCGTATAGGTATCATTCGCGGTGTTATTTGCGCCGCCTCCATTATCTTGAGGGGGAACGTAAACTTGAGCCGCAACGGGGAGAATAAGGGCGAAAAAAAGAGAGGATGTCTTCATAGGAGCTCAGACGAGTTAGAGTTGTTTCATTTCAATAGCGACGGCCACACCATCATTATTGAACTGAACGAGAAACGCATAATTTTGCTGGAGGCTGAGGTTTCCGCTTTGGAAATCTGAACCCAGCATGACAGGAAGAATACGGACACTATCACTCTCTTCTACTTCGAGAGCAACAATCTGGCCCGAATCTTCAATCTTTCGATCCACAAGTTTCCCAATGACTTGGTAAGTATTACCAGCGAGGCTGCGGCCATTCGATTGCGCATCACGCACCGAGACCATGGGTTCATCAAAGGCACTCGGCTTTTGATTGAGAAACCAATATCCGCCACCGAGGACCATCAAGAGGACGATAGCCCCGATAAGGAGACCTTGCGTATTAACGCCTGAGCTTGCGCGACGAGCCATGATTGAAAAACTACCTTGAATTTAGAAAAGAATCAATCCCACTGGTGACGACAGGTGCCGATCCATGCCGCCGTGAGACCGAGAAGGATATGAATGATGAGGACGAGGTAGCAGGGGCTGGCCTCGCTGAGATTGGTTTCGATCACCGCCTTGACAGCATCGTAATGCTGGCCGGAGAGTGACTTTACACTACCAGACCATGCCCAGTATGCGGAAATGAAAGGGCGTGTGAGAACCTCAATCTTCTCGGGAAGCGCAAGCACTGCACCTGAAAGCGGGAGCTGAAAACCTACGAGATAAACCGAGAGAAGAGACGCTTGCTCAGCCGTGCGCATGAGACTGGAGATGCCGAGGCAAATCGCGGTCATTGCACCATTGACGAGAATGAGAAAGATGAGATGGCTCGTGAAGTCCCCCCTAAACGGCCAGAACATTTCGACAAAAACCGCCATCCACGCGGACTGAATGATTACGAGGCTACTGAGGAAGGCCAGTTTACTCAGGAGATACGCAGAAGGTCGGACGCCTCCGAATTTCTCCTTCTCGAGAATCTGCCGCTCGCCCGCGATCTCGCGCGCGGCATTGTTTGATCCCATAAGCGAGAGCAGGACGACCTGAAACATAATGATTCCCGAGACTGCCGAACCAACCTTCATCTGGTCAGACTGCACCGCAGTATATTCCGCAAACTGAGCCTGCACGTTAGCACCGGTAGTTTCTGAATATCGCCGCATCTGTTCGTTCCCTCGACTCGAGAACAAAGTCACGAGAATTGGAAAACAAATGAGGATCGCGATTTGCAAAATAACCTGACCTCGATCTCGAAAGAAAATTTTCCACCGCCGTGCGAACAGGGTGATAAACTGGCTCGTCATCCCAGGAGCGTTTTGCGCGGTGATTTCAGCCTCCTCTTCTTCAGTTTCTTCTTCCGGAAGTCGGAGACGACCATCCTCAATGAGACGGGTCCGTGATTTATCAAGCTGGCTCGTGTAAGTCTCACGATGCTTCAGCCATGAAGAGCGCCATTTTTCCGAACTCTGTTTTGCAAGCTGCGGGTACACAAGCTCGGTATGATCGACCGAAAAGTAATGCGTCAGCATGTCCGGAGGCCCATGGAAAGCGACTCGGCCCTCGTGCAAAACAAGGATGGAATCATAAAGCTCAAGGTGAGCCAGCGAGTGCGTCACCGACATGACGATGCGGCCATCCTTTCGGGAAAGATCGTGAAGAAGATGAACAATTTCGCGCTCAGAACGAGGATCAAGCCCCGAGGTCACCTCGTCACAGAGCATTAGCTTAGGATCAGAGACCAGCTCCATCGCAAGACCGAGGCGCCGTTTCTGCCCACCACTCAGCACACTCACCGGACGATCCGCAATTGGCGCAAGGCCCGTTTCTTCCAGCACGCGGTCAATGCGACCATCGAGATCCTCAGTCCCGTGAGTTTTGACGCGGAGCTTCGTGACGGCCTCGATCGATTCATCAACCGTGAGTTCATCGTAAGCGATGGAGAACTGCGGCACATAACCAATCTCCCACGGCTCTAGGTCACCTTCTTCTGAGAGATTTCGCCCATTCCACCAGAGAGAGCCATCAGACTCGGGATTGAGCCCTGCGATTGTTTTGAGAAGGGTCGTTTTACCACAACCGGAAGGGCCAACAATGGCCATGAAATGCCCACGTGGAATCTCCAAGTTGGCGCGGTCCACTAGGTTTACGTCTTCCCCATCTTTCTGAATGGTGAAGGAGACATCTTTCAGTTCGAGCACTGTGGGCTTTAGGGTGTAGGGTTGATCGTTAAAGGTGTGCGCTACGAGGGATGTAGCTCGATCAATGTGACGTTTTTTTCACAAAGTGAAAAGCGAGAAGCACCTGAAAACCAAAAACAGGGAAAACAACTACATTCTCTCGTCTCCCCCGTGTTTAAATTTTAACCTCGCGAGAGAAAATTCTTGTTCATGAAGGATCATCAAAGAGGGAATCCCGCATGAAAAATCAAGGCCACTGGCCAGCAGCACTACTCCTTCTCGATCTTCAACAATGCCTCGGCAAATGCCTGACCAGCCTGAGCATTAAACTTGGCCGAGCCGTAGTAATGAATGAAACCGCCAATCGAAGTAGCACGGTCCCAGAGCTCAATCTCATCCGGGGTGCAAATTTTTGCGCGGTATTCTTTCAGGTACACCTTTCGGTCCTCCAAAGTCATCGAGCCATCTGCATTTGGCCCATCTGGATGTTTCTTAGCCAACTTTGTGCCCATCGCTTTCACCTTGCGCTGTTTCAAGTCGATGAACCCGATTTGGTTTTCAAAAAACGGTGCGGTTTCTACCGCAACGACACTTCCCTTGAACTCATCTAATGCTGCAGGTTTGGCCATCGCTTTGCGGAAAAGCTTCATCCGTTCCACGTTCCCTTTCGGGGCCCAAAAGGTGCCTGGCTCATAGTTGCCGTAAACTCCCATAACACCAATGACGAAAGGCAGATTGGGAACCTTCAGATCCTGACGAACGTCTCGGATAAATTGTGCCAACAAGCCGCTGTATTGGTCATACCTCTTGTCCCCAAAGCTATCCGGATAGGTCGTCTTATCACTGAAGTCATTCCACCCCTGAAACCAAACGAAACCTGACAGCTTGTATCCAATTTTCGGATCGTAGTCAGGATAGATCCGCTTGATGTCGCCCAAGACTTTCTTCACATGCTCCATCATGTAGCGGTAGTTCCGTCCGGTCGCCTCCGTCTTCTGCTGGCTCACTTCCTCTAGCCTCCCTTTTCGGGTCAAAAAATCCTTCTGGTAATCATTCATCTCATAAGGGCCAGAACCCGGTGAGCGATAATCCACACTGAGATTCTGACCACCCCAAGCAGTCTTGATGATCAGAATCGGCCCATCGTATGCCTCTTCCATGGTAATTCCGAAAAGATACTCGGGACCGATAAAGTCATCGGGCTTTGTTGGATCTGTTCGGCGGACCCCATATCCAGCTGTCAGCTTACCAAAACCTTCGCCGCCGTATTGATTCATCTTCCCATTCAAGGACGAAATCCAGACTGCTTCACAAACCCTCGGCTTCCCGTCAGACCCACGCATCTTCTTGAGTAGCGGTGCGGTTTTAGGATCGTCACCAAGATGATTAAAGGTATCGATCCCGCCAGTCCCAACCATGTTCGACTGCCCGGCCAAAATGTAGATTCTCAACGGCTCCTTCGCCACCGCCGGACTGAGCCAGAAAAGGACCACCATCACCGAGATTGTGAGTTGAGTGATCAGTTTCATCGTCTCGCTATGTCGATTTGAGAGCAATCGTAAATTGTGTGTGTTCATAGCGCCAAAGAACTGGAATCCGCTAGAGGCCGCACCAGTTAGACGAAGGGTTTTGAGGTTCTAAAATCATAAAATTAAACTACCCAGCGGGTGGCGGATTACCAGCTCCATCACACCTTCCCTCACCCAAAGTCTTCGTCATCAAAGAAAGGCTCACCGCTTTTAGGGAGTAAGCTAAAAGATGCGCCTCCCTGCTCTCTTTCTCATTCTCTTAACCTCTACTCATCCGCTCCTTGCTGAGTGGCCACAATTCCGGGGGCCGACTAATGACGGCATTTATCCAGAGCGCGCAGATGGAAAGCGGCACGGCTTCCCCACCGAGTGGAACGAGACTAAGAACGTGGTTTGGAAAACTCCTGTCGAAGGCCGCGCTTGGTCCACTCCGGTGATCATGGACAATCAGGTTTGGCTCTCCAATGCCACACCAGATGGGAAGAAAATGTGGGCCGTCTGTCTCGATGTCGCGACCGGAAAAAAGCTTCACGACATCCTCCTCTTCGAGAACCCAGAACCCGAAGCGCTGAGCAATAAGGTCAATGGCTACGGCTCCTGCTCCCCTGCAATTGATGAGGATCACGCTTACCTTCACTTCGGGAGCTACGGCACGGCAGCTCTGGAGCGCAAGACGGGGAAAGTCGTTTGGCAGCGGCGCGATCTTCCGTGTCAGCATTTCCGCGGCCCTGGATCATCGCTCGTTCTTCATCAAAACACCGTCATTCTCACGATGGATGGGATCGATGTGCAGTATCTCATCGCCCTTGATCGTGAGACCGGAAAAACGGTGTGGAAGACCAACCGCACCACCGACTTCGGCGATGTCGAAGCGGGTGGAAAAATCCGAGGAGATGGTGATTTTCGAAAAGCATACTCCACTCCAAACTTCGTGACTATAAATGGCGTCACCCAACTCGTGAGTTGTGGAGCGAAAGCTTGCTTCGGCTACGAGGCAGATACTGGAGAAGAGCTTTGGCGGATTACTTACAAAGGCTTTTCCAATGCCGCTAGCCCCGTCTTCATCGGGAACCAGCAAGCCATCATCAACACCGGATTTGGCAAAGCTCATCTCCTTGGGGTCACGCTCGATGGTGCAATGAAAGGCGACGTCACCAAGAGCCACGTGAATTGGGATATCTTCAAACGCATCCCGACGCGTTCATCTCCGCTGATCGTCGATGGAAAAATCTACGTCACTTCTGATGAAGGAGTGCTCAGCCGGATCGATCCTACCACCGGAAAAACCGAAGGCCGTCTCACCATCAAAGGCCATTACTCAGCCTCCGGCGTCTATGCCGATGGCCACCTCTATTATCTGACCGAAGAAGGAAAAGCCTTCGTCGTCAAACCGGGTCACGAAATGAAAATCATCTCCACCAACGAACTCGATGACGGGTTCATGGCCTCCCCCTCCCTCGCCGGAGATTCACTTTTCCTTCGGACAAAATCTCACCTCTATCGCATCGCCCAAAAATAATCACTTTCCCAGCCTCTCGATGATTAGTTTCTAGGAATCGGATAACGCTTCCGGTATTCAGATTCCTGGGCTGTCCCGAGTGCTTTGTAAACCGCCCAAGCGAGTTTTTTTTCGCCGTAGCGCTTTCCATTTTCGCCTAACTTCCGGAGGCCGAGAAGAAGGCCACCTTCATTCGGGTGATCGACCCAGCGATGGTTGTGAAAAGCCTTGATCGATTTTAGTCCTCTCAACTGTTCCCAGATGTAGAGGTAAGCGATCGCTTGAAGCTCTTGCTCTTTTTGAGAGTAATCCCGAGTGTTGAACCCCTGTTCGGAAAGGAGAACGGGCCGCACCCTGCCCGCACGATCTCGCATCTCAGGGCGGTGCATCCAGCGGTCGAGCACCGATATATTAATGGGTAAGATGAGCTGGGTATCAAAGTCATTGCTCCATTGTTTGTCCGACCATGGAGTGGGCTTCCAGAGGCTCTGCGGATACGGATGGTACGCAATCCCCCAAGCAAAGTCACCTTCAAGCGCGTCGAGCCTCATCAACCCTTCAACAAGATCACGCGTGCAATGCGACCCCCAATCTTTCGACCCCGGGGCAGCCCAGTGATGGGTCAATGACATGTAAACACGTGAGTGAGGATCGTAATGGCGTGTGATGTTATTGACGAGACGCATCGAGCGAACGTAAGCATCGAGATAAACCTCGGGAGCCTTCTCTCCCATGTCGGTCCACTCGGCGGCAAAGTTCACTTCATTATGAATGATCCAGTCGCTCACCCGACCAAATTTCGCATCGGGGCGCGTGTATCGATCAGCCACAAAATGAAGCGCGGCCCGATAAGCATCGATCCCCTTTTTTGAATCCACATCGGGCATTACGTAATGCCCCGAGAGTCGGCCGTCGGGATGCTTCAAAGTCTGAGCGAACGAATTCCGTCCATGCCCAACCAGCACAACCGCCGTGACTGTGATGCCATGCTTGTGGGCAAAGGTGGTCAAGCGATCCCGCCAAGCCACCACCGGCTTGTTGATGAGATACTCCTTCCCTTGGAACTTAAAAATCTCATCCCCTTTCTTCGCGTTATCTTTGAAAAGGTTATGAAGTGTCAAATTTACCGTGATGTGCTTCACCCCGAGCTCGACGAGTTCTGCAAGCGGAAAATGCGGATCATTCCCACCCATTCCTTTAAGATCAGAGGAACGAACATCGGCGAGATCACGAAATGCTGAAATCTCAGTCGGATAGAAGAACGGTGAGAGCCGAAGGCCTTTGTCGTTCACAATGGCCCAACGAGTAACCAAGGCCCCTCTCCTATTTTTTCGAATCTCAAAATCCCCCGCTTCCAACTCAGCTTCCACGGAGCTGTCTTTCACCTCACGACTCCAAAGTGGAAAACGTCGCAGCTGAGCCGCCTGATCTGTCTTACCCGTGAAGAAAACACCATCTCTCTTCACTCGAATCTCCGTAAGTTGAGCAGGCCATATCTTACGATCCCATTCCTTCCTCAAAGCTGCCGCTTTTTTCAACTGAGTCGCTCGAGCGGCGAGCTTCTCCTGCTTCGATCTTTTCTCCGAGGCGGTCGGAATTCTAACCTCAAGATTCCGAATCCGAAGACGCACTCCATCTTTTCGCCCAAAATCGAGACGCAAACGATGTGGCTTCGTCTTCAACGCATAAGAAATATCGACACTGTGTGACCTCCAGGACTCCGCCCGAGGCAATGGCGCACCACGGAGACGAGTTTGGTCAGAAAAACGCGCTCCATAATAAATATCCATCGAGCTCACACCCGCAGGACAAAAGTATTCAAAAGAAAGCCTCACCTCCCCGGCTTGCGCCTCAAATTGCTGAAGCGAGATATGAGGATCATTTCCTGTTGTCCGGAATTCAACTCCTCCACTCTTGAGCTCCGTATACTCCATCCCCTTCGCCGTCCTAAAATCAAACTGAAGCGGAGTCGCCGAAAGCGTAATACTAACAGCGAATAAAAAGAACAGAACTTGGAACATCCCGAACGGTTACGAGCTTCGAGTTCGTAATCTTCCGATCTTCATCTCACAATTTCCCCAACGAGATTTTCTGCGACTAAGGGCGCATAGATCACCCCCTTAGACCCGAGACCATTAAACATCCAGCCACGCTCAGATTTTAAAATAATGGGACGGCTGCGCTCGATGATGGGTCGGATACCTGCAACGTGGTCTTCGATGGCATATGAACAATCGGTGAAGGTTTTCAAAAGCGCTTCTACTTTGGCACGCCCATCAGGAGTGGGGCCGGACTCGAGATCAGTCCATTCGTAGGTCGCGCCGACACGATAGCGATCTTCGCCGAGCGGAATGACCCAACCATTCCGGTTCAAAATGCGCTCTTCTTTCCAATCAGGAATATGGACCGTAAGGATTTCACCTTTCGCGGAACGATGATTCACATTGGGAAATTCTTGCGCGATGAGGCCACGAGCACCAGTGCACCAGATACGTTGGGTAGCGGGGCCTTGGATCGTTGAAAATTCCACCTTCTCGGAAAGGAGGCGCTCACGCGCAGACTTGAGAAAGCGTTGAGTATCAAGCCAACCACCATGTTTCCAAGTCACACCGGAATCATCGATAGACTCAATCCACGGCTCTACAAGTTCACGCTTCCGCTCGAATTTCGCGCGGTCTTTTTCATCCCTCCAAAGGCGGTGAATCGGCATCGAGTGGAAGAGTGTGGAATCGAGATCATGGTAAAATCTTCCCGCAAATTCCCAGTGCTCACAAATATCCACACTCGGTTCAAAATTTTTTCCTGCCACTGGATTTACTAAACCCGCTGCCACAACGGTGCTTCCAGGCTTCCCGTCATCAATCACGCGGACTTCCTGCCCACACGCATTCAATCGAAGCGCAAGACACGCTCCGGAGAGACCGAACCCGATGACTTCTATCATGTCAGAGAAATGCGGGCTCCGTTTTGATCGAGGCTTTGACGTCCTGCTTCTAAAATCACGGTGACATCTCGTGTGCTTTGGATGGTAGCGAGCGCAGGACTTCCGCCGCACACTGCTTCGAGGAAAGTCGCGATGCTTGCGTAGCCATAAGCTCCTTGTCCGGCAAAGTTTCCGCTGCCATCTGGTTGGTAGCGCATGAAAAGAGGATTCGGTGTGACGTAGCCAGTATCATCAGTCGCGATTTCATATCCACGATGCGCCTGATCCACTCGGACCTCGCCTCGATGGCTCAAACAAGTGAAGCGTTGCTGCGAATGCACTTCTGCTTTCGGCGCGGACCAAGCGGAGGTGTAAACCGCAGTGGCACGATTTTTAGAATCCAAATGCTCCCAATCAACCATGAGCGTAATCGAGTCCTCGGTTTCGATTCCCTTCCCATGCGCGACTCCTGTGGACGCGGATGCGACGACCGAAACAGGACGTGCAATCCCCTCCATCGTCCAGACATGGAAATCAATGTGGTGCGCATTCAGGTAGTAACTGATATCGCTCGATTTTCCGGCCCATGCGCGAAAGCTCTCAAGCTGAGACTTCGGCTGGCTCATGTAACTCTGGAAATAGGAAAAATCTCCAAGGTCACGGATTCGCTCGCGAGCATCAGCATAAATCGGGTCCCAACGCTTATGGACTTCCATCGCAAGGTGGATTCTTTTTTCATCCGCGATTTCGATGAGTAAATCATGTTCTGCGACGGTTTTCACCACAGGCTTAGCGATAAGCACATGAAGACCACGAGCCGCCGCCGCGTGGGCCATTTTAAAATGTAAATCGTCAGGAGTGAAAATGAGAACGGCATCACCGGGAGAAAGTTTAGCGAGAGCATCCGTCCATGCTTCAGGATTCACTACATCATCAGCTGGGAAGGACTGAAAGGATGTATCAAGCTGATAGCGATCTCCAATGAACCGCTGAAAGTGATCGTGAACTGCAGGAAATTTCTTCCCGTTGGTTCCCGCCAAAATGATTTCTCCAATGAGACCACGCTGGCGGAGATCAAATAAAGTCAACGCCACCACACCTGCACCTTTATCCGAAGAACTCTCCGCACCATTCACAAATCCAGTGACGTATTCACCCGTTCCGAGCACGAGGACTTTAGGAATTTTCATCGCGCAAAGAATCACCCGTGAACGACCTCCGAACCAAGGCTAAAGCGCACTTCACTATTTCATTGCCTCAAAAAAACACCGGCTCACAGTATTCGAATGAAAAAATTCTCCGTCCTCCTTTTTCTCATCTTCACTTTATTCACGAGTGCAGAAGTGCGCGAGTGGACCCGCGCCTCTGATTCTAAAACGATGCAGGCCGAGTTTATTCGCTCCTCAGGAGATCAGGTAACGATCCGGCGCGCCAGCGACCGCAAGAGCATGACGGTAAAACTTTCTCTCTTCTCCGAAGCCGACCAAGAGTGGGTGAAAGCGAAACTCGCCGAAGGTGAAGAGGGCGAAGAAATGACTGCTACCGAAGACTTCGCCAAGCTTCTCACTGGAGACTGGGAACGTACGGAAGGCCACGGTTTGAAATACCGCATCTTCGGCGAGCGGAAGATGAAAAGCTCGAAGGCTGGAGGCTATCCTCTTGTGGTCTGGCTTCATGGGAGGAATGGCAATGTCATGAAACCCGATCAGCCCGGGCAAGCGCGCGTCTTTTCAGAGAAGGATAACTTCCGGAAACGCTCCTGCTTCATCATCGCTCCTCAGCATCCTGACCATACCGGATGGCGCGGAGCGAGTGGCGATAGCGTGATCGAGATCATCGAGGAGCTCGTGAAAAATCTCCCCATTGATCAAAACCGGATCTACCTCGCCGGTTACTCTATGGGAGGTTACGGAACATTCCACCTCCTCGCACAAGAACCCAAGCTCTTCGCCGCGGGGGTCCCGATCGCTGGAGGAGGCAATCCTGGAACTGCCAAGGAAATGAAAAAAATCCCCATCTGGGTCTTCCACGGCGCAAAAGACCCCACCGTTAAAGTCACTCAAAGCCAAGCGATGGTCGAAGCCCTCAAGGATGCGAAGTCCGATGTGAAATATACCGAATATCCCGATGGCGACCACGGGATCGTAGGCCAAGTCCTTCGAGATCAAGAGATCCACGAATGGCTCTTTGAGCAGAAGAAAGAATAGCGCTTCAATTCTTCACCCAAGGTTGACGCATGTTTTGCGTGATTTCGGCATCGAGCTCTTTCATCCGCGCCTTGAGTTTGGCAACGAGGTCTGGTTGATCTTTGGCAAGATTGTTCTGCTCACCGAGATCGCTTTCGAGATTGAAAAGATAGGTCGCCGTTTTTTGTAACGGATTTTTTTTCGGGTGCCGTGGCCCGACCATTAAGAGCTTGTGTGATCCTTGTCGAATCCCTTGAAGATGGCCATTGGAGCTGTAGTAGAGGAACTCATCACGAGGAGATTTTTTCTGCGTAGTGAGGAGTGTTGAAATGTCGAGCCCGTCAATTGCGCGTTCTTTTGGCAGAGGAGACTTGGTGAGTGCCGCGATCGTCGGAAGCAGATCAATCGTTCCACATAGCTGATCGCAGGTCGTGCCTGCTGGGATCTTTCCTGGCGCCCACATGACACAGGGCACACGTTGCCCTCCTTCAAAAGTTGTTCCTTTACCAGCGCGAAGCGGACCTGCAGATCCACCGTGATGTTTGAACTGAAGCCATGGGCCATTGTCGGTGGTGAAGATGACGTAGGTGTTCTGAGCAAGCTCAGCTTCACGGAGGTAATCGACTACTCTCCCCACTTGAGTATCGATGTGTTCAATGACATTGATGTAGGCGTTATCAGGATTCGGATCACGAATTTCATCCGGCACGTATAGCGGGATGTGAGGCATGGAATGCGGCAGATAAACAAAAAATGGCTTCGCTTTATTTTGCTTGATGAAGTCGATCGCACGATCGGTGCAACGTCGTGTGATAGTGCGTTGATCAACTGGCAGCTCCACGATTTTTTCATTCTCCATCAATGGTGTATTCCACTTTGTCAGCGTGGACTCTGGATCAGCCCAGAGCACATCCATCCCTTGAGAACCACCTTGCGGTTTCCCTTTATTATCGGGGTGGTTCATGTCGTTGGAATAGGGGATTCCAAAATAGGTATCGAATCCGTGCTTCTGCGGAAGCGTCTCAGGATGATGCCCGAGATGCCATTTCCCAAAACAAGCAGTAGCGTAACCTTGCGCCTTGAGGTGATCAGCGATGCTATGCTCACTTGGATTCAGTCCTTTCTTCGAAGCGGGGAAAAGCACATGCTGATGCATGCTCACACGCTTTGGGTAACACCCAGTCAGAAGAGCCGCGCGCGATGGCGTACAGACGGGCGAAGCGACCATGAAATTGGTAAACATCCGTCCCTCTTTCGCGAGGCGATCAATGTGCGGAGTCTTAATCGTAGTGGAACCGAAGCATCCAAGATCGCCATAACCTTGATCATCAGTGAAAATAATGACGAAGTTTGGCTTTTCCGCAAAAGCGGCAGTTAAAAGTGCAAAAGAACAGAGTAGGTATTTCATTGTTGATAAACGCGAAGTCGCGCAATGCGTTTTTGTCGTGGCAGATTGAGGAGTGGGATCATGATCGAAAACGATGTCACCACGTCGATGAATTCCCCCATCGATTTTAAGTGTAATATCAAACGGAGTCCATGAATCAAGATTCATTGAAGTCTCTACCACAATAGCCGTCACATCAGCGGCGATGATCTTAGCTTGGGCAGGTCCATAACGATTTAAGAACACCGCCTCATTGCGCACGATTAAATCACGGAAAATTAGGAAGAAACTTCGTAATGGCTGAGCCTCTAAAGCCAAATCCTCTCACGATGCGGGAACAAATCTCACAGCCTATTCCTGCGCTTCCGGATCAAAATACACCGCGTGGTTCAGCGTAATGATGACACGGAGAAACCATTCTTTTTCCTGCGTCTTCAGCCGTAACGACGGTGCATTGACCAAAATGAAAGGTCGCTTATCAACCCACTTCCAGTTCCGCTGATCCCCTTTGATCGCCACAAAATTTCGCGCCTCCGAAAGAAGAGCATACCCAGTCTCGATCTTTCCGGTCGCCGAATCTGCGAACCGAAAGCGGAACCCCTTCTCTCCCTCAGCAATCGCCTCTTGAATCTCAAGTAATGTCACAAAATGCCCCAATAACGGATCCCAAATCCACTGGTCATTTTCCTCATAAAATTTCGGAGCAAAGGCCCGAAAGGAAATAATCGGCTTCACTCCTGCATCGAGTGATCTTTTCAGCTGTTCATGAACCCTCGCTAAGTGGTCCCCGAGGTCCTCATTTTTTTTCCGATCCAAGTAATTTTCAGACAACTTGGGGAGCCCTCGGTCACCACGGACCCAATTCGCGAGACGCCCCATGTCCTGCCACGTTACCCCATCTTTCCGAAAAACCGCTCGCCCATCACGAAAAGTCGGTGACTCCCTTCCCCCATATCGCTTGATAATTTCCTTCGTCTTAGCCGCTGCCGTCTCTCCTTTTAATTTCTCAAAAACCGCACGCTCAGCATCAGTCCCGAACTGTAGTTGATTCACTAAAGCACATGGGCCACAGCCTGCTCGATGGACGAAGTCCTGATGAAGCACCACCGGCTCTGCGCCAAGTAGTGAACAGGTCACAAGAACACTGAAGAAAAATTTCATCCTAGGATTATAAGTGCAATCTCGCTCAACACCAAGGTTGTTAAATCAGTTCCCTCCAGCTACCACCTTCCTCAAGATACCCGTTCCCATCCCTTGAGCACCTCAGTCCCCGCCGCTGCCGCCCGTGAAATCTCACGCCGCCGCACCTTCGCCATCATTTCCCACCCCGATGCCGGAAAAACCACCCTCACCGAGAAACTCCTCCTCTACGGGGGTGCCATCGGTCTTGCGGGAAGTGTCACCTCCAAGAAGGAGCAACAATCCACCTCCAGTGACTGGATGAGCATGGAGAAGGAGCGTGGCATTTCTGTCTCCTCGACCGTCCTCCAGTTCGAATATAACGACTACTGCGTCAACCTTCTCGACACCCCAGGTCACCACGATTTTTCCGAGGATACCTACCGTGTTCTCTCTGCCGTCGACGCCGCCGTAATGGTCATCGACGCTGGTAAAGGAATCGAAGCCCAGACTCTCAAGCTCTTCGAAGTCTGCCGAAAGCGCGGTGTTCCCATCTTCGTCTTCGTCAATAAGATGGACCGCCCTTCACGTCCGCCTCTTGAGCTCATGGACGAACTCGAAAAAGTCCTCAAGCTCGCCCCCGCCCCCGTCAACTGGCCCCTCGGCGATGGCCCCCGTTTCCGCGGGGTTTACGATCGTAAAAAAGACGAGGTCAATCTCTTCGAAAAAACCGCTCACGGAGCTTTTAAAGCTCCACTTGAAGTCGCGGGCATCGAAGACCCAAAGGTCCGTGAAGCCCTCGGTGATGAACTGCATGAGACTGTCACCTCAGAGATCGAGCTCCTCGACGGCCTCACCGAACCGCTCAATCTTGAGCGCGTCCTCGCAGGCGAACAAATGCCTATCTACTTCGGCAGCGCGATGAATAACTTCGGTGTTCAAAACATGCTCGAAAGCTTCCTCGAGATGGCCCCCAAGCCCGCTGGCCGTATCAGCCAAGACAGCCTCATCGAGCCCACCACCGATCACTTCTCCGGCTTCGTCTTTAAAATCCAAGCCAACATGAACCCCCGCCACCGTGACCGCGCCGTCTTCGTCCGCATCGTCTCCGGCGTCTTCGAGCGGGACATGCAAGTCATCGACCAACGCAGCGGAAAAAAAGTCCGCCTCGCCAACGCCCAAAAACTCTTCGGACAAGATCGTGAAACTCTCGATACGGCCTACGCCGGAGACATTCTTGCTCTCGTCGGAAATTACAATTTCCTCATTGGTGACACCCTCACCAGCGATCCAAAGGTCATCTACCAGGAAATGCCCCGCTTCACTCCCGAGTGCTTTACCTACATCCTCAATAAAGACACCGCGAACATCAAACGCTACCGCGCCGGCATGGAGCAGCTCATGAAAGAAGGCGTCGCCCAAGCTTACCACGTCCACCAAAGCGCCCAAGCCGTCCCTCTCCTCGGCGCCGTCGGCCCCCTTCAATTCGAAGTCCTCCAAGCCCGACTCGAATCAGAATACCAGGTCGAGACACGCCTCGAAAGCCCCCGTTGGAACTGCGTCCAATGGTTCACCGAGAACGAGCCCGAAAAAGGCCGCAGCGACCGCGAACCACCCAAAGTCACCCTCCCCTCTGGTTGCGTCATCGCCCGCGACCAAGACGGCCAATGGGTCGTCCTCCTTTCCGCAAAATACCTCCTCAAAGGCCTCCACGATCGCAACGAGCACCTCACCTTCCGGGATAGTGCTTAAGCGCAATCACTCAGGCTTACTCACGGAAACTCTCATAAAGATTTTCTCCAAAATCTCTGGCGCACTAGTAGCAGTTACGGTCACCGTCTCGTAGCCGTTAGCAGCTGGAGTAGTGCCACCCGGAGTGATGGTCACGGTCGTGCCGTTATCCTCCACCCCACTGGCGGTCCAGTCTCCGTCAAGAGTCGACGACCACTCGTAGGTCACGGTGAGATCGGAAAGATCAAGCGGGCGATCGTGAGTAAAGGCAAACTCTCCTGCATTGGTAACGCCACTGGCAGACAAGGCGGCTCCCAAATTGCTCGCTACAGTAGGATCACTGTTAAAGAAAAAGTATTCCAGTCCATTACTGACGCCATCGTTATCATCATCGTCAGTAAAGCCACCGATGAGGCCCGCGAACCCAGCCACCCAATTAGTATAAGAACCAGCAGCACCTGCGGTGTAATCAAGGAAAAGATTTTCACCATCCGGGCGCAGCGCCCAAGTACCATTTCCAGAAGTGAAGCCAGAAGTATCGAGCGTAAAGTTCGGTGTCAACGTGGTGGTTCCTCCTACGACGATCATTTCAAAGCTCGCATCACTTTCGGTGAAGTTTACCAAGTCTACCTCTTCCACCACGATATTGAGATTACTGGTGGCATCGAGAATCGCGTCTCCTTCGATCGTGATTTGCGTAAATCCTGTTCCTGCCTCGCCCGTCCAATCTGAAACATGCCAGTTAACGGTCGTAGAGCTACCGCCTTCCGCAATGACTGAGGAAGCGGTCGACGTTTCATCGATTACCAGTGTCGCCTCGTTGATGATATTTCCTACAACACTAAAACCAACGCCATTTCCGATCTGAAGCGTGCCCTCATTCACCTCAACGGATCCCGCAATTCTGACATTTCCCAAGGCGATTCTGCCTTCGCCATTTTTAACAATATT
Organism: Akkermansiaceae bacterium; assembly: GCA_039768255.1. GTDB lineage: Bacteria > Verrucomicrobiota > Verrucomicrobiia > Verrucomicrobiales > Akkermansiaceae > SW10. Next base: position 18,333 of record JBDNAW010000017.1, read on the forward strand.
TAGATTTCCCGCATCCGTAGCCTCATTGACTCCAAAGGCCGCACCGTAAAAGAACTCCTGGTCGACATCAGCTTGATCCGCAATCGAGAGAACAACCGTTCCAGCCGTCGTGGGAACAGAAGGCGAAGTCGCGGCATCGTAGTTGGTGATCTGGCGGGTATTATTTCCGGCCGTGTTGAGACCAGAGAAAGTTTGTTTGAAACCGTTGACCACGAGTAGAGAGCTGTTTTTCCCCCCGATTGTGAGAATCGTGTCACTCGGTAATGCTTCCTCAATTCCTAGAATCAAGCGCCCTTGATGGATCGTGGTTCCCCCGGTGTAATCATGCCTATTACTTGTTAAAAGGAGACCATTCGCATCATTGCCTACCGTAGATCCGATCTGGAGCCCACCGGTCCCCGTGATCGCTCCCCCATAAGTTACGGGGTTACCGGAAATCGCAATGACTCCGCCGTTGTCCAGCGTGACCCCTCGATTCGAATCCACAGAAAGCATATTAAGAAACTTAATCTCACCCCCTTCGCGGAGCGTAAGGTAATCAGGATCGAACGTCGCTGGAACCGCGCCCAGGACTGGGTCTCCACTCACGGGAAGACCGGGGCCTTGAACGAAAAGCTCGGAACGATTGCCGGAACTATCGACGATCACACCGCCAGAGAAACTATTGGCGACATTGTTCAAACGGACGCGACGGCTACCCATATTTAAAACGTGGAGCGTTCCCTCACCGTTCACCGTGCCATTTAGATTAATATTCCGATTGAAACGATTTCCAAAAACCACCCTTCCAACACCGAGGTTCCAGTCGTTCGCGTAACTTTCATCTGTATTGCGCTCATGAACGTAGGTGCTGCCACCAATGAGGATCACGTTATCAAATTGCCCTACACTCCGAGGATTTCCTCTTAAAATAGCAGCTTCCGTAAGCTCTAAGGTAGCCCCAGCAGCAGACCAATTTGCAGCATTATCCACGCTAGGCCTCTCACCCGTATCAAAAACACCACCACCCGTAACCGTTAAGGTATCGCCCGGTGAAATCGAGAGAGGAGTATCGTTGAGCTGATTATTCAAAAACTGAATCTCAGAACCTCCAGTATTCCAAATGGCACCGCCCCCTTTAATCGTGATCCGTCCAAGGTTATCGGTCATCGATTGCAGAGAGAGCATTCCCGCAGTTGTCAAATCACCAACCGTAACACCTCCATCAGCCACTTCTACCGTAGCCCCAAGAGCATCAGAAAAAATGGCCTCTTGCGCTCCCGTGTTATCCCAGATGATCGAAGAAGGGGCCACGCCATCAACCCAGTTCGTTGACGTCAAATCCCATACGAGATTCGTATCAGGCGCCCATGTCAACTGAGCCGAAGCGGCAGCGGTCAGGGCACCCAAAATGACATTTGTCTTAACGATCGTAACTGGATAATTTCGTCTCATGGTGATTAGTGTGATAAAAGTCCGTCTTTCCCTCTTGTCAAAGCATTTAGAGAAGAGCCTCACCATCTTAAACCCCCTCCTTGACCACTTTCTTTACAGCTGAGCATCTTAAAATCAACCCACAAAGGACCCTCTATTTTTTCATCGTCGAAACATCAGATGGCTGACGTAATGAAACGTATAAACCGGCTTTTTTAACGCTTTCTCTCTTCACTTCAACAAATCCTGCTCCTCCAGCTGATGCACAATCGACCTTTTAGAATCCTGCTCGGATTCCTCACCATCTCCGTTGCATTCTCAAAACCGCTCCTTCCCACACCAAAGGACTTCCCAATCCTTGGTGAGCTTGAGCCGCTTCTCATACGAGAAATCTACGACTCTCAATCGCCAAATGCCTCACTCGCCACCATCGCAAAGAATCCCAACTACCTCGCGTTACTTCAAAAGCACAGACTCAACCTTCTCGGTGGTCCAGCTCTCGGGCAACTCACCCCCTCCTCCATCTCCATTTGGTTCCGGACCGCGCTTCCAGCCGAAGTCAAAGTGATGCTCACAGACGGAAAAACCTTCGGCCCCGTCAAGACCACTTTTGAAAGTGATCTCACCGGCACCATTACAATCACCGACCTCAAGCCAGACACCAGCTACGCCTACCAACTCCTCATCGATGGTAAGATCGCCTCTCCACTCCCTCAAACCCTCTCATTCAAAACTTCTCCAACGCACAATTTCAAAGGCAAGTTTTCCGTCGCCTTCGGTGCCTGCTCTCGCTACGTCCCGGAAAACGAAGGCATCTGGAACATCATGGCCGCCCAAAACCCCATCGCCTACCTCACTCTTGGCGATAACGTCTACATCGACCTCCCCAAAGACCAGCAGAAGCAGCGCGTCCACTACTACCGCCGCCAATTCCACCCCGCTTACCGAAACCTCACCGCCACCACCCCAATCTACGCAATCTGGGATGATCACGATTTCGCCGCGAACGACGACGAAGGCGGTCCCCAAATCTTCAAACCCGCCTGGAAAGTCAAAAACTTCGGAGTCTTCGCCCAAAACTGGAACAACCCACCCTACGCCGGGGGAAAAACCCAACCTGGCACCTTCTTCGACTTCGTCATCGGTGATGTCCACTTCATCATGACTGATGGCCGCTACTACCGGCACCGCAAAGGACAATCACTCCTCGGCGACTTCCAAAAAAAATGGCTCAAAACCACCCTCGCCAACTCCAAATCAAAATTCAAAGTCCTCTGCTCCGGCACCCTCTGGACCGAACACGCTGACAAAGGTGGCAAAGACTCTTGGCAAGGGTATGCCGCTGAGCGCGACGCAATTTTCTCTCTCATCCGCGACCAAAAAATCGGCGGGGTCTTCCTCCTCGCTGGTGATCGTCACCGCCATGAGATGTTCAAGCTCGGCTTCGATCTCGGCTACCCGCTCTACGAATTCCAATCCGCTAAAGTCACCAACATTCACACCCACAATGCCAACAAGCACGCCCTCTTTTCCTACAACAAGGGAAACTTCTTCGGCATGCTCGACTTCGACTTCACCTCCGAAAACCCCAGCGTCACCTACCGCTGTGTCACCGAAAAAGGCACCAGCCCCGACCACCTAAAATTCACCACCACCCTAAACGACCTCACTCCCAAAAAATAACCCCCCAGCCCAACCTTAAAAACTTCACGCTTCCGCCTCTTAGCGATTCAAAGCTCCCAACCCAAACCCCTCAACCTCAGACTTCCCAAATCACCACTCTCCAGTCACCATCCTCCAGTGCAAGATGACCAATTCTTTCAAAAGAACCACGTCGAGAACCATCTCGCCGCCATCTTCGACGACCTCCCCGGCTTCATCTACTTCGTCAAAGACCGCGACCTCCGCTACGTCGCCTGGAATCCCCGCCTTTGTGAAATCTTTGAAACCAAAGACATCCTCCACAAACGCGACGATGATTTCATCCCACCTCACATCCTAAAAGACATCCGCAAGGACGACCTCCGTATTCTTAAAACTGGAGAATCTATCATCAACCGTGTCGAACTCGTCCCGCGCGGCAGCGGGTTCGTCGATTGGTCCACCACCACCAAAAAACCTCTCCTCAACCATCAAGGAGATATTTGCGGTATCATCGGCATTACTCGCCCCTTCGATCAAGGCACCACCTCGCTCAGTAAAAACGAAGAACTAGGATCCGCCCTCACCCTCCTTCACCAAAACTACCGCGAAAACATCCCCATCACCGACCTCGCCCAAGCCGCCAACCTTTCCCTCTCCAGCTTCCTCCGCAAATTCAAAGCCACCTTCGGCATGACTCCCAAGTCATACCTCCGTCACCTCCGCGTCCAAGAAGCCTCCCACCTCATCATCCGCACCACCCAAACCTTCGCTGAAATCAGCCACCACTGCGGCTTCGCCGACCAAGCCCACTTCTCACGCGAATTCTCCCGCATCCTTAAAGAACCCCCAAAATCCTACCGCGCCCGCTACCGCCTCTAACCACACACAAAAAAGAGCCTTCTATGTTTCCTTCGAAGGCTCTCTAAAAATTGGTTAAGATCAAATCACTCGGCCCGCTTACGGCGAGCCAAAAGAAGGCCCCCCAATGCGGCCAAAAGGCCCGAAGACGGCTCAGGAACTGCCGTAACCGTGCCATTCAGCTCGATATCATCGAACTCCACTGAACTTGCAATACTCGGGGTATATACGTAAACTCGGAATTCCGTAGCCGTAGTCAGTCCTGAAAATTGCGATCCACTCAAGTCCATACTAACCGCTGTAAACGTCGGACGTTGTGTCAGAAGATCAGCAGTGCCTAAGGTCGAAGCAAACCCATCAATACTTGAACGAACGTCATAGCCCCGAGTAGGTCCGCCACCACGAGCAGCATTAAAGGTAAGACTACTCAAGTTGATCGTCTGTGAGGCATCTGGAGTCACCTCAAATGGAGTGCTCCCCGGCAACAAAACACCCAAAATACGCTTTTCCAAATATCCACTTGACGATTTTTTTCAAAAAACACCCATTTTTCTTCAAGACACCTGCCTCCAAACCCTCTATTTCTATCACCATGAAAACCGTCGCCATCCTAGCCACCCTCGACACCAAAGCTGCCGAAGCAGACTTTATGCGTTCGGAAATCGAATCTCTCGGTGGCAAAGCCCTCCTCATCGACCTCTCCCTCGTCGGTGATTCCGAGCTCAAAGCAGACATCAGCAAACAGGAAGTCATTTCCGTGGGCGGCGGCAATCTTGACGAACTTCTCGTCAAACCCAACCGCGAGCAATCCAACCCTTTCATCGTCGCCGGAGCCACCAAGCTGCTCCTCGAACTCCAGGAAGCGGGGAAAATTGATGCCGTCGTCACCCTCGGTGGCACCCAAGGCACCTCGACCTGCGCCCCCATCCTGCAAGCGCTTCCGTATGGCTTCCCGAAGGTCATGCTCTCCACCGCCGCTTCTGGTGACACTTCACCTTTCGTCGGGATCAAGGACATCACGATGATGTTTGCCGTCTCCGACATCCTCGGGCTCAACGTCTTCTCCCGCAAAATCCTCGCCAATGCCGCCTCCGCCGCTTGGGGCATGGCCCAGTCCGAACAGAACATCACCAAATCAACCGCCAAGGGCGTCATCGGCATGTCCAATCTTGGTGTCCTCACCCAAGGCGCGATGCACGCCATCGAGCTCTTCGAAAAGGCGGGCTATGAAGTCATCACCTTCCACGCCATCGGCGCCGGGGGCGATGCCATGGAGCAGATGATGAAAGAAGGCATCATCACCGCCGTCTTCGACTACGGCCTCGGCGAGATTGCCGACGGTGTCTTTGGCGTCCTCCGCGCAGGTGGCCCCGACCGGCTCACCGTTGCCGGAAAACTCGGCCTCCCTCAAGTTGTCGTTCCCGGTGGCTCCGAGCACCTCGGCATCCTCGTCAACGAACCCAACAAAATCCCCGCTGGCTACGAAGACCACCAGATCACCTGGCACTCACCATACGTCTTCGTTCCTCGTCTCAACGCCGAAGAGCAAAACCGCGTCGCCCAATCAATCGGCGAAAAACTCACTCACTCCACCAAGGACACCCTCTTCCTCATGCCTCTCAAAGGCGTCTCTTCCTACTCCGCTGAGGGTGGCGAACTTTATAATCCCGAGCTCGACGCCGCTTATTGGGAGTCCCTCCAAAAAGAACTTCCCGACCACATCGAAGTCGAGTCCATGGACGTCACCGCCCAGGACCACGCCCTCGTCGAACGCGCCGTCAACTACCTCATCGACAAGCTCGAGAACTAATCACTTTCCAAAAAACCAACCTACCAACCAACTAATACCATGGCTGACTTAGACGACATCAGAGACGGAGACAACTTCGGTCTCAACACCCCCGCCGACACTTCATCTTTCTACCTCAAAGGCATGAACAGTGCTTCCTGGGGAATTAAGAACCGGATGTCCCGCATTTTTAACCGCGAGTCCGGACGCACCGTCATGCTCGCTTTCGACCACGGCTTCCTCATGGGACCGACTTCCGGACTTGAGCGCATCGACCTCAACATCGCCCCGCTTGCTGAAGAAGCCGACTGCCTCATGGGTTGCCGCGGCATGATCCGCACTTCCATCCCTGCGGAAAACACCAAGCCGATCTGTCTCCGCACCGATTCCGGCACCACCATTCTCACTGAGATGAACCACAACGTTCTCATCTCTGAGATCGATGCCATCGGCATGAACGTCTCCGCCATGGCAGCCATGCTCGCGATCGGCGACGCCGACACGGAGGCTTCCACGATTGCCAACTTCTCCAAGCTCGTCGACATCGGCAACAAGTACAGCATCCCCGTCATGGGTGTCACCGCTGTCGGTAAGGACATGGCTCGCGACTCCCGCTACTTCGGCCTCGCTTCCCGCGTTTGTGCTGAGAACGGAGCTTCCATCGTGAAGACTTACTACACCGAAGGCTTCGAAAACGTCGTCGCCGCCTGCCCCGTCCCCGTTGTCATCGCCGGTGGTAAAAAGCTCCCTGAGCTCGAGGCACTCGAACTCTGCTACAACGCCATCCAGTGTGGTGCTTCCGGAGTCGACATGGGCCGCAACGTCTTCCAGTCCGACAAGCCTCTCGCGATGATGCGTGCCGTTAAGGAAGTCGTCCACAACGGCGCCAAGCCCGCTGAAGCGATCGAAATCTACAACGCTGGCTAAACCAGTGGCCGGAGCATCACGCTCCGGAGCCAATCTCAAAACCCCGAGCCTCCAAATAAGGCTCGGGGTTTTCAATTTCCACCTTCCAACAGGACACTTCCAACTTCAAACTCCCCGTCCATGACACGCGCCGAAAAAATCGACCTCATCCGCTCCCGCCCTCAACTCTCCGTCGCCACCCTGAGCGCCGACATGGGCAACCAAAATGCCGCCCTTCAGACCCTGAAGGAAAATGACGTCAACCTGCTCCACTTCGATGTCATGGACGGTAACATCTGGCCCAATATCACCGTTGGTTCGCCCTTCGTTGCAGGCCTCAAAACCGACCTCCTCAAGGACGTCCACCTTCTCATTAATAAGCCGAAGCAACAGATCGACGCCTTCGCTAAAGCCGGGGCCGACCTTATTTCATTTTCGGTCGAATACACCGCGCACATCGATGACACCCTCGCCCGCATTTCCAGCCACGGAGACATCGTCCGCGGCGTGTCTCTCAACCCCGGGACCTCCCCCACTTTCATCAAAGACTACCTCGATCAAATCGACTACGTCCTCCTCCTCGGCGTTGGCCCCTATTCCGGCAAGGAACTCTTCCTCGACGACATCCCGGCCAAGATCAAAACCCTCCTCGAGTGGAAACCCGAACTCCTCATCTGCATCGATGGCGGCGTGAACAAATCCACCATCCCCCAAATCGCCGCGATGAAGCCTCACTTCGTCGTCTCCGGCTCCGCTATCTTCAACAACGACGATCCCGTCGAAAACCTCGCCTTTTTTAACAACGCCCTCACCTCCTAAACTGCCATGTCTGAACAAGTCCACGCCAATAAAGTCGCCATCGTCACCGGAGCCTGCGGAGGCATCGGAAAAGCCACTGCCGAACGTCTTCGTAACGACGGAGCCACCGTCGTCGGTCTCGACATTAACCCCGACGTCGTCACCAACCTCACCGGCGAACGCCTTTCCGGTGCCGTCTGTGACATCACCGATGACGCCGCACTCAAAGCTGCCGTCGAAAAAGTCATCACCGACCATGGCGGACTCGACATCATCGTCGCCAACGCCGGCATCTTCAAATCCGGCGAATACATCGATGCCGAGCAAGACTCCTGGGACCTCCATCTCCGTATCAACCTCACCGCCACCCAGCGCTTCCTCAAGTTCTCGATTCCGGCTCTCAAGGAAAGCGACAAGGCCCCCAGCATCATCATCATCGGCTCGCGCAACTACGCCGCTCCCGGACCCGGCGCATCCGCCTACTCCGTCACCAAAGCAGGTGTCACCCAACTCGCAAGAGTAGCTGCGTTGGAACTCGCCCCCTTCGGCGTCCGCGTCAATGTCCTTCATCCCGATGCCGTCTTCGACACCGAAATCTGGACCGACGAGGCCCTCGAAAAATCCGCCAAACGCTACGGCATGACCGTGCAGGAGTATAAAACGAAAAACCTCCTCAGCACCGAAATCACCTCTCCCGGCGTTGCGGCGTTAGTCAGCACCGTGGCCGGCCCCGTTTTCTCGGCCACTACTGGTGCCCAGATTCCTATCGACGGCGGGAACGACCGGGTGATTTAAATTCACCACCCAACAGATCAATTAAAATGCCCTGCGCTCACTTTGAGTTCAGGGTATTTTTGATCTCGTGTTCACCGGAGCAAGGCGCGCTTGAACCCAACTTTTCTTTTCCTTTGAAAATCCCGGCTTCCACCTGTGAGCAGAAGCGCAAGCGTGAACGGGTGTCATATCAATAAAACTTGCGTGGACTTTAAAAGCCTCATCATGACGGCGAGGGACTCGTTTTTGGAAAATAATTCCCTTGGCCCGACTCCCGATCACGTTGTATGGCCTCTGAGCCTGAACGGCGGTGCGGCGGAAACGTTTCATTGCATTTCATCACATCACGGAAAGATCAGACCCATGGCATACACACCAAGCAAGGACTACAAACGCCGCGAACGAGAGCAGAAAAAGCTCGAAAAACGCATGGCCCGTGAGGCCGCTAAGCAGGAGAAAAAAGCGGCTGAAGCAGAAGCCGCCCGCATCGCCGAGGAAGAGGCTGCCGAGAAAGCCCGCTGGGATGCGCTGACTCCTGAAGAGCAAGAATTCGAACTCCTACTCAAAGAAGAGGAAGCCGCTGAAGCGGAAAAGAACGAGGACGCGTAATTCTTCGCAAAAAATTCAGGGAAGCCGCCTCTGCCAACAAGCTGGGGAAGACCTTCTGAGCGTTATTTTACCCGTGGTCCTTCGTCTCGCGGAAAACGCCAGACTGTGAGGTGGTCACCCGCTTTAATGAAAAGTGCGTCATCCACGAGGGCAGGAGCAGTCCAAGTTTTGTCTTCCGCCACGCGATAGGTCCGGAGGACATCATACTTCTCTCGATTTGCCCGCAGAACTCTGAGGAGTCCGTCATTGGTGAGAGAGAGAAGGTATCCCGGCAAGGAAAGGAACTGCCCGTTTTTCCCTGCTCGTGGCTCGCCTTCCCAGAGAACTTCCCCGGAAGTAGGATCGAGGCAGGCAAGCCGCCCCATTTTGAATTCACTAAAACCGTAAACGAGCCCGTCATTCATCACTGGGCTGCTCATATCGAATGAAACGTCTCGGTGCTTCCAGAGACGCTCGACCGTCCATCCCTTATCCCCTTTCTGAGGCTTCACTGCAAACATTCCACGATTCTCCCCTCCAACGATCAAGAGGTCTCCATGGCGCACGGGCGTGGGGGTGTTTTGATTATTCCCGTGGTGGGTAAACGGGTGCCTCCACAAAAGTTTCCCATCGGTCACATCCACTCCACAAAGCCCGCCATGATTCAACTCAACGAGTTGACGAACCCCGCCGATGGTCTCCACGAGGGGCGAGGAATAGCAATTGGCATACTCATCGTTGACCCAGAGGTCCTTTCCACTCTTGGGATCGATACAAAACAAAGCTCCTTCTTCACAATTTCCGGTGTGCACGAAAAGCCGCCCGTCATCGACAATCGGTGAAGTGGCAGTGCCCCAGTATGGATGGGATTCTTCGAAGCGCTCCTTAAAATCCCGCGTCCAAAGCAGTTCCCCATCCTGACTCGCCCACGCCGTTAAAACTCCGGTGATGCTGAGGGTGAAAATTCGACCGTCGGTAATCGTGGGCGTTGATTTTGGGCCCAAGCCATGCCTTTCGCCTCCCCGCCCCGCTTCGAATTTCACCGGGACCGTTTTTTTCCAAAGCGCTTTCCCGTCTTTAAGGTTCAAACACCAAAGAACCTCCTTCCCATCCTGACGGGCGTGTTGATAGACGCGATCCCCCAAGACAAGTGGCGTAGCATAGCCGTCTCCGACTTCGCTCGTCCACACCTTCGTCAGTTTCTCCGGCCATGTTTTAGGGGGGACAAAGTCAGGCACTTTGGCGTCACGATTCGCGCCTCTCCATCCGGACCACGATGGCGTTTCCTCTGAGAACAGAACCGCAAAGCCAACGAGAAAAAGACACACCGGAAGATGACTATGGAGCCAATTCATGCTGGAAAAGTAGTTCCTTCGCCAAAAATCGCCAAGGGAGAATGCTTCCAACTGCCGCAATTTGCGAAGTGCGAGGTCCTTATCTAACGGAACTGATCATATTCTGGATTCACCTTCGCATCTCGAAAAATCGGGCGCTCGATCCAAAGATCAAAGGTTGCTTTGAGCTGAGCTGCATCTTCGGGCTGGTGGCCTTTGTCGCCGGATTCCTTAATCCATTTTTCGAGAAGCGCACGATGGTGCTTCAACTCAGCAGCGTAAGCGGGGTCACCGGCGAGATTGTTCACTTGGTATGGATCCTTTGCGAGATCATAGAGCTCCTCCGCTGGGCGATCACCGAACCAATGCTGTTTTTGATATGGGGTGAGTTTGCCTGCCTTGTGAAGAGCTTTAAGAGTGAGGACTGGTGGCCGATGATCCCGATACTGAGCCTGTAGCATCGGGCGATCGAGGTGATAGTTCTTGAGGTAGCGGAGCTTCTCGGTGCGGACGGTGCGGATACGATCGATGGTGTAATCACAGCGGTCACGCGCCGCAATGACATGCGTTCGGGGTTTGTGATCTTCCGCAAAAAGATCCACGCCATCGAGGTAGTCGGGAAGTTTTACTCCTCCCAACGCAAGGGTGGTGGCGGAAATATCGAGACCAAGGACGAGATCATCCCGCACCGTGCCCGCTTTGAGCGCTGGATGATCTCCTTTGATGATGAGCGGGACGTGCACTCCGCCCTCGTAGCAGAACTGCTTATGACGGAGGGACTGGTTATTTCCGTGATCGGAGAAAAAGAAGATGATGGTGTTTTCCAGCTCACCATCCGCCTTGAGAAGGGCGAGGATTTCTTCAATCTGCTGATCCACGCCTCGAGCAGCATTGTAGTGAGTGGTCCAAGCTTTCCGATGCGCGGGGTGATCCGGAAAGTAGGGAGGAATCGGGACATCATTTGGCTGGAGAAGATGACCCTTGCGAACATGCCGGGCATTCGCCTTTCCTCCCCAGATCATCATCTGGCCGAACCACGGTCGATCTTTGTCTTTCTGGCCACGCCAAGTCGACTGAGTCCAATCTTTGAAATTTGGGTCTTTGTTCCCCTGCCAGCCATTCATGCCCACTTTGTATTTTGGATCGGTGCCGATGGTGTAGAGAGTACGACGATCATAGTGAAAATTGTAGTCATCCTTTCCGCAGTTAAAGGTGAAGTAGCCAGACTCCCGCATGAGTTCAGGGATCGTCTTCATTCCCTTTGGGAGGTGAATGCGCAGATTCTCTGGGACAATCTCTCCATCGGTGAATCGGCTGGAGCGATGCTGATGCGTGCCCGTGGTGGTCTGATAAACACCAGTGATCATTGCTGAACGGCAGGCCGAGCAAACCGGCGCGGGCATAAAAGCTCGCTTGAAAAGGACTCCATCCTTTGCGAATTGATCTACCACTGGGGTATGATCTTTATTGATGGCATCCCCGTAGCAGCCGAAATAGGGCGAGAGGTCCTCGGAGAAAATCCAGAGAATATTCGGCTTTTTAGCCGCAGCAGGAAGAATGAGGAGGAGAGAGAGAATTAGGAAACGCATGGGACAGAATGTTATTTTCTTCTACGGCAGGTAAAGGAAGGACTTATCGAATCAGCGGAGCGTGAACTCTTCCTTGCAAGATGAAGCCATTGCTCGCACCTTTTGGCTGTGTTTACGCCCAAGTGGAAAAAAGAAGCGCTGCTTTTATTAAAAGGCGCTCAGAAATTCGAGCACTACAAGCGAGACTTGCTAGAAGCTGAGAAGATCGGCGAGATCAAGTCACGTCAAGATGATCTCAAAAAGGCGATCAAAGCCAAAGATCAGGCCGCGGTAAAAGAAGCCTCCAAGCAGCTTCGGAATACTTGTGAGAAGTCACTTTCACACTACACTGCGCCGAATGCACTTGAGGAAAACCTTGAGGTCTTTTGGGTCGCGATTGTCATCGCACTCGGAGTGCGCGCTTACTTTGTGCAGCCCTTTAAAATCCCGACTGGATCGATGCAACCATCCTTAAATGGAATCATCGCTGACTCCAAGCACCTTGATGAGGAGTGGGAAACGCCGTGGTTTGGGAAGCAGGTCTTTGACTACGTGGCTCAGGGAAGGAGTTACAGTAATGTGGTCGCTGATAAGGATAAGAGAATCGTCGCCGTTAAAGATGTCACCAAGTTCATCTTCTCACGAACCTGTATTCGGTTTGATGATGGATCGGACATTGTGATTTCCTCCCCGTTGAACGAAGCACTCTCAATTCCAACGATCAAGCCCTACATCGCGGGCATCAATCGCCGTGGGCTAGTAGAACTCAGACCAGGGCCTCATTATAAAAAAGGGGACCCCATTTTTAAGGGGACCCTTACCTCCGGCGACTTGGTCTTGGTGGACAAATTTTCGTATCACTTCCGGCAGCCGGAGCGTGGTGAATCCTTCGTCTTCAACACACGAGGCATTGATACCGACGGGGTGGGAAGTGCGATGCAAAGCCAGAAGAACGCGACTCACTACATCAAACGTCTCGTTGGTGTGCCGGGAGATAAAATCCGCGTTGCGCAACCAGATATCTACATCAATGGCGTCTTACCTAAAGAAGAAGCGATCCTCCGTGTTGCTTCTGAGGAAAATGACTACGAAGGATACTTCAATATTCATCGAAAAGCGGTCCGACTTCATAATTACGCCTCGAAGGAATACGAATACGAACTCAAATCTCCCGAAAATCGAAACCAACGAGAATTTTTCGCCTTCGGGGACAACTCCGAAAATAGCCTTGATTCCCGCTACTGGGGATCGGTCAAACAATACAATCTCGTAGGCCCAGCCCTCTTTTCACTCTGGCCATTTAAAAGTGGTCATTGGGGATTCATTGAATGATGTCGCCTGAACCGACGGCTGCAGAAATCACGCGGAAGGCGAAGTCCAATCTGGCTTTCGCCCTCAAGTGTGTTCCGCCAGATCGGAGAGAGCACTTGGTGCAATTTTACGCATACTGCCGAATCATCGATGATTTGGCCGATGATCTGGAACTTCCACTCGCAGATAAAAAATCAGGCCTTGCAGGATGGAAGGATCTCTTTGAGACCAACGAGCCTCAACCGGAGCTCGGGCATCTCGACTTACAGACGCAAATTTTAGCCGTGCGGGATCGATATGAAATCCCCTCGGAGTATTTCACCAATGTGATCGAAGGCTGCCAGATGGACCTCTATCCTCAGCGCTTCGGGACTTGGGATGACCTGCGGCAATATACCTATCGTGTCGCCTCTTCGGTCGGCCTAGTATGCCTCCCCCTCTTTGGCGCAGATATCGAGCGATCCAAGGCCTACGCCATTGCACTCGGAGACGCCCTTCAGCTTACTAATATCCTTCGTGATATCGGCGAGGATTTGGAAAATGACCTTCGCATTTACGTTCCGCTGAGCGAGCTCGGCCGTTTCACCTACACCGAGCGAGACCTCGTCGGGCGCGTGTATGATGGCCGCTTTCTCGCCTACATGGAATATCAAGCACAGCGCGCGGAGGAACTTTATGCCAAGGCGGAAAAACTTCTCCCTAAAGAGGATTTCAAAGCCCTTCTTGCCCCGCGAATCATGCACCGGATTTATCACACCCTACTCCAAAAGATGCGGGCCGATGGATTTCAAGTATTTGAGAAACGCTACCGCCTCAGTAAGTTCCAAAAAGTGATGGCCTTGCTCAAAGAGCAATTCCGACGTGGGTGATTCGCTCACTCAGTCTTTTGGACTAAAGAGCTGACCTGATGCTTCAGCCATTGTCATAAGCACACCTTATAACATTTCAGTCTCTCTCACTTTTCCCGATGGACAAGGCGGGTGAGATTTTCGAGAACCTTCTCTGTAAAAGCGTGCCCCGCACCTACCATACAATCTCAATTACGAACCAACCATCATGAGCGCAGATAATCAATCCCCCGATCAGGAAGCTGGCGGCAAGTGCCCCTTCCTCCATGGCGAAAAGCCAACGCCCATTTCTGGAACCATCGCCAATCACATGTGGTGGCCAGAGCAACTCAAGCTTAAGCAGCTTTCCCAAAACTCCTCGCTCGTTGACCCGATGGAGGATGACTTCGATTATGCTGAGGAGTTCAAAACACTCGATCTCGCAGCCGTGAAGAAGGACCTCGAAGCCGTTATGACAGACTCCCAGCCTTGGTGGCCTGCCGATTACGGACACTACGGCCCGTTCTTCATCCGTATGGCTTGGCACTCCGCCGGAACTTACCGCATCTATGATGGACGTGGTGGCGCTCGTTCCGGCTCCATGCGTTTTGCTCCGCTCAACTCTTGGCCGGATAACGTCAACCTCGATAAAGCTCGCCGTCTCCTTTGGCCGATCAAGCAGAAGTATGGCCGTCGCCTCTCTTGGGCTGACCTCATGGTCCTCACCGGAAACGTCGCGCTTGAGTCCATGGGCTTCAAGACCTTCGGGTTTGCCGGTGGTCGTGAAGACGTTTGGGAGCCAGAAGAAGACATCTACTGGGGACCAGAAACCGAATGGCTTGATGACAAACGCTACACTGGTGATCGCGAGCTTGAGCAGCCTCTCGGCGCGGTTCAGATGGGGCTCATTTACGTCAACCCAGAAGGCCCGAACGGAAACCCAAGCGCGCTCGATTCCGCACGTGACATCCGCGAGACCTTCGGCCGCATGGCGATGAATGACGAAGAAACCGTCGCCCTCATCGCTGGAGGTCACACCTTCGGAAAAGCCCACGGTGCAGGTGATGCCGATGCCCACGTTGGCCCCGAACCAGAAGGCGCTCCTCTTCAAGAGCAGGGCCTTGGTTGGAAAAACTCCATGGGAACCGGAGCTGGTGCCGACACCATTTCTTCCGGGCTCGAAGGAGCTTGGACCGACACCCCGATCCAGTGGGATAACTCCTACTTCGAGACTCTCTTCAAATACGATTGGGACCTCACCACCTCTCCTGCCGGAGCTCAGCAGTGGATCCCGACCGATCCCGATGCTGCGACCGTCCCAGACGCGCATGATCCCGAGAAGAAGCACCTTCCGATCATGTTTACCTCGGATCTCGCACTCCGTATGGACCCCGCTTACGCAAAAATCTCCAAACGTTTCCTAGAAAACCCAGATCAATTTGCTGATGCTTTCGCGCGTGCTTGGTTCAAGCTCACCCACCGTGACATGGGCCCCGTCGCTTGCTGCCTCGGTGATGAAGTCCCTGAAGCACAAATCTGGCAGGACCCGATTCCAGCCGTTGATTTCGAACTCGTTGATGCGGATGACGTCGCCTCTTTGAAAGAGAAAGTCCTCTCCAGCGGACTCTCCGTTTCTGAACTCGTCTCTACCGCTTGGGCTTCCGCATCCACGCACCGTCAGACCGACCGACGCGGTGGTGCTAATGGCGCCCGCATCGCCCTTGCTCCTCAAAAAGACTGGGAAGTGAACCAGCCAGCTCAACTCGCTAAAGTTCTCGATACCCTTCGCGGCATCCAGTCCGAGTTCAACGCAGCCGGTGCAAAGAAGATTTCCCTCGCAGACCTCATCGTCCTCGCAGGTGGAGCTGCCGTTGAAAAAGCGGCCGCTGCTGCAGGTCACGCAGCCTCCGTCCAGTTCACTCCGGGTCGTAATGACGCCACTCAGGAGCAGACTGATATTGATTCCTTCGAGGCGATCAAGCCTCATGCCGATGGTTTCCGGAACTACCTCTCTGCAAACCTCATCCGCACTCCGGAAGAACACTTGGTCGACCGCGCTCAGCTCCTCGGCCTCACCGCTCCAGAGATGACCGTCCTCCTCGGTGGTCTTCGCGTTCTCGGCGCAAACTACAATGGCGAGAGCCACGGAGTCTTCACCGATCAAGTTGGCGTTCTCAGCACCGACTTCTTCACCAATCTCCTCTCTATGGATTACACTTGGGAGCCGACTGATGAAAAAGAGCAAACCTTCGAAGGCAAGTCTCGTGAAACTGGCGAAGTAAAGTGGACCGCAAGCCGCGTCGATCTCGTGCTTGGCTCAAACAGCCAACTCCGCGCGATCTCTGAAGTCTACGGTTGCGCTGATTCCGGTGAGAAGTTCGTGAACGACTTCGTCTCCGCTTGGACCTGGGTTATGGAAGCAGACCGCTTCGACCTTGCGTAAAGAGTCCAAAATTCCTTCTCAGACGCCCGCCTTGCAGAAATGCAGCGCGGGCGTTTTTTGTGCCCTCTTGTTTTCCTCCTCAATCTCTGCCATAGTGAAGGCATGACAGCCGCCGAGAAATTCGATTTCGTCCGCCCACTTAGCGTGGAGGACTACCTCGATGGGGAAAAGCACTCCGAAGTTCGTCACGAATACTTCGATGGCGAAATCTATGC
>JBDNAW010000018.1:0-16238 GCA_039768255.1 Akkermansiaceae bacterium
CGAAGTAATCGAGAAAGCTAGGCCCATAGACGCGCTCATTGCCTTGGCCTCCGAGCCATGTGACAGCCCAAGTGAGAACCTGACTATCAGGGATGAACCAATCAACTTTAGAAGTGTCATTTCGAAAGGCCTCATCAACTTCCCGCATCGCGACAATGTGGACGTTGGTGAAATCCACGGACAGCGTCTCAGTATCAGCAGCAAGACAATGCGCGTCTAACCGTGCCGTCAACGAAGCGGAGTCGGTGACTTGGCAGGGAGTGGAGATGACCTTGATCGCGGACATTTTTTAAGCAGAGGCCGCACAAGCTTCGTAAATTTCACCGAGGATATCCTCGATGGAATACTTGTAGCTCCAATCCGGGTAGTGCTCTTGGAATTTACGAACATCACTGACATACCAGATGTGATCGCCGATACGGTTATCCTCGAGGTAGGTAAAATCGAGCTTGTTCCCGGAGAGCTCCTCTCCGATTCGGATGGCCTCGAGCATGGAGCAGTTCGAATGGCGGCTTCCCCCGATGTTGTAGACTTCGCCCACACGCGGGTTTTCGTAAAAGTGGAGAAAGGCGGAGACGAGATCGTGCGCGTGGATGTTATCACGGACCTGCTTTCCTTTGTATCCGAAGATGCGGTAGGCGCGGCCTTCGACGATGCACTTCATGAGGTAAGCCAAGAAGCCGTGAAGTTCTGCACCAGCATGAGCGGGACCAGTGAGGCAACCTCCACGGAACACTCCGGTCTTCATGCCGAAGTAGCGGCCGTATTCTTGGACGAGAACATCTGCGGCGACTTTGCTGGCTCCAAATAGTGAATGCTTTGTTTGATCAATCGACATCGATTCATCGATGCCAATATGGAAGGGGTGCGACTCTTCAATTTCCCAACGCTCTTCGAGTTCGACAAGGGGAAGTCGGTTCGGAGTGTCTCCGTAAACCTTATTGGTGGAAGTAAAGATGAAGACCGCTTCCGGGCAGACTTGGCGGGTCGCTTCTAGGAGGTTCAGCGTTCCGTTCGCGTTGACGGTAAAATCCGTGAAAGGCTCTTTGGCCGCCCAATCGTGAGAGGGCTGCGCAGCGGTATGAATGATGAGTTCAATATCTGAACCAAATTCCTCGAAGACTTTTTTTACCTCTTGGAAATCACGAATATCAACGGCACGCGGTAGGTAATTCGGAAGCTTTTCTTGAAGCTCCGCATTGGTGGAATCGGTCGATGCTTCATCGCCGAAAAAATAAGCGCGAAGATCGTTATCAATCCCTACCACGGTAAAGCCTGCCGCATGCAAGGCCTTGGTGGATTCAGATCCGATCAGTCCGGCTGAGCCGGTGACGATGGCAATTTTCATCGAGAGTTTAGTGATGGTTTTAGTCTTCACGGGTGACGGAAACGTCATGGCCGTGGCTTTTCAAAAGGGCGTGGCGGCGTGCCTTCTCAAGATCATGAGCAACCATCTCGGAGCACATTTCTTCGACGGTGATTTCCGGAACCCAACCGAGTTCTTCTTTCGCTTTGGTGGGGTCACCTAGGAGGGTTTCAACTTCCGCAGGGCGGAAATACCTTGGATCCACCTTCACGATGACATCGCCAATGTTAACAGATGGTGCACGCTCTTGATCGACTGAAATGACAGTCGCAATTTCATCGATGCCTTCTCCGGTGAAGGAGAGTCCGATTCCGGCTTCCTTCGCAGAAAGAGTGACGAATTCGCGGACTGAAATTTGTTTTCCAGTCGCGATGACAAAATCTTCCGGCTTTTCCTGCTGCAGCATCATCCACTGCATACGGACATAATCTTTCGCATGCCCCCAATCACGAAGCGCATCCATATTGCCAAGGTGGAGACACTTCTCAAGGCCTTGAGAAATATTGGCAATCGCACGTGTGATCTTACGTGTGACAAAGGTTTCACCGCGACGGGGTGACTCATGATTGAACAGGATGCCATTACAGGCATACATCCCGTAGGACTCCCGATAGTTTACGGTGATCCAGTAGGCATACATCTTAGCAGCGGCATATGGCGAACGCGGGTAGAAAGGCGTGGTTTCTTTCTGCGGCACTTCCTGAACGAGTCCGAAAAGCTCAGAGGTAGAGGCTTGATAAAAACGAGTCTTCTTTTCGAGCCCTAAAAAACGGATCGCCTCGAGAAGGCGCAATGTTCCGATTGCATCGACATCTGCGGTATATTCTGGAGATTCAAAGGAAACCGCGACGTGAGATTGCGCACCGAGGTTATACACTTCATCAGGCTGCACCTCACTGATGATCCGAGTAAGATTGGAGGTGTCGGTAAGGTCTCCGTAGTGAAGTCTGAAGCGGGCGCTTTCGACGTGTGGATCTTCGTAAATGTGATCGACTCTTTCTGTGTTAAAAGAGGATGCCCGACGCTTGATTCCGTGAACCTCATAGCCTTTTTCGAGAAGGAGTTCGGCAAGGTAAGAACCATCTTGTCCGGTGATTCCGGTAATCAGTGCTTTTTTCATCGTGCAATATTTTTTAAATTCGGGCGGTGCCTTTATCGAGGCTGGCTAAGAAATCTTGATACGCTCCAGCCAAACCATCGGCGAAATCAACACGAGGATTCCAGCCGGTTTTTTTGAGGCGCGAAATGTCGAGAAGTTTACGTGGAGTTCCATCTGGTTTAGAAGGATCCGTCTTGATCTCACCTTGAAAGCCAACCGTTTTGGCCACAAGCTGGGCGAGTTCTAAGATGGTAACATCCTCGCCCACTCCCAAATTTACCCAATCAGGCGGGTTCTCTTCTCCTAAGAGGTGAAAACAGGCTTCTGCGAGATCATCAACGTGGAGAAATTCTCTACGCGGAGTTCCGCTTCCCCAGATCGTCACCTCCTGAGCTCCGCTTTCCTGGGCCTCGTGGAAACGGCGGATGAGAGCGGGAATAACGTGGGAATTTTCTGCGTGGTAGTTATCACCGGGACCATAGAGATTAGTAGGCATCGCTGAGTGATACATGAGACCATACTGCGCGCGATAATGTTGACACATTTTGAGACCTGCGATTTTTGCAATCGCATAAGCTTCATTGGTAATCTCAAGTGGGCTCGTCAGGAGGCAATCTTCCGGCATCGGCTGTGGCGCCATTTTAGGATAAATACAGGAGCTTCCGAGAAAGAGCACCCGCTGAATTTCAGCGAGGCGAGCGCCTTCGATAAGATTCGTAGCAATCGCGAGATTTTCGAAAATGAATTCCGCTGGGTAAGTGCTATTGGCATGAATGCCACCGACCTTAGCAGCAGCGATCACTACCTCGTCAGGCTGATGCGAGGAAAGCCAATCATAAACCGCCTGCTGATTGGTGAGATCAAGCTCATCACGAGTTGCGGTTATCACCGTGTAGTCCTCACGAAGACCAGCAGAACGAACAAGCGCAGAGCCAACCATTCCTCGGTGCCCAGAAATAAAGAGTTTTTTAGCCATGATTCAGCTTTTTAAATCATCATATTAAAAATCCTCATGACGCTACCGCCACTGGTCGATCTCCGGATAAATACGGAGAAACCAAAATGTGTGTCAGTGCTCATTGCGTGACTGTAACGTCATGCAACTCCTTAAATATCGGGAATCGCTTTGAGTTCAATTAAAATTGAACAAGTTAAATTAGCTTAATAATTAATTCTGCAAGCTTTCTGGTAAATCTGGGTACGCGAGAATCAAATTACGAATATCGATCTCGATCGGCTTTTGCTCCCCCAAGAACTCCAAAAGTAAACTCACCCGCTCTATTGATGGTCTCACCTCTAACACCTCACCCTGAATTCCCTTAAAGGGGCCTTCTGCAATCTCAACCTCCTGCCCTTTCTCCACTTTCCAACCCACGATTATTTCACCGTCTGCCTCCTGATGCTTATAAACTTCTTCACGCAAGGCTTCTACAAATTCTGACGGGACCATTGGCACCTGCTCCCCAAATGACACAATCTTACTCACTCCATGAGCGTGAGTCACCAAACGACCGTGTGTCACGTGATCAAATTTTGCCAAAAGATAGCCTGGAAAGAGCGGTTCAACCCACCAAATTTTCCCACGCCGCGTTGTCTTAAGGTAACGGAGCTTCGGGAAAAACACTTCCACATCGGGATCTTCTGATAGAAAAGCTGCCGCCGCTCGCTCCTTTTTAACCTGAGTGCGAAGCACATACCAAGCAGTTGTCTCACCCTCAGAATTCATCTCATTTTCCAAGAATCTTCTGTAAAATTGGGAGCACAAGACGGGCTTTGCTCGACCAGCGACCAAGACGGTCCAAGCGTGATTGGTAAAATTTCCGAGACTCTTCAGAAGGCGCTTCACTTAACATTCCTCTGAGTGAAGAAAGCTTGTCTTCACCACTCGCAAGATGGGGACGTATCTGTTCTTTAATAAACCCACCCACGAGTCTCTTAAGCTCCACATCTGGTTGAAAATAGCTCCTCCGTGGTAATTCACCTTCAGCTTCTTTAACCGCGCCTAGTTCACGAAGCATTTTCAGCCCCTGGCTGGCAGACCCTTTACTAATGCCGAGCTTACCCACGAGATCATCCAGAGAAAGCGGCTCCTGAGAGACAAATAATAAGCCATATATTTCTCCAATAGATCTTGGGAGCCCTATAAGGCGCACCCCGTCGCAGAAAAACTCCACAACACTCGCCTCAAATTGATTTAGCTCATTCGCCGACTCTGCCGTGGCCTCCATTGTTGGAAAGTCGCACAAGCAGATTATTTGTTCAATTAAAAATGAACAATAGGGCCCTTTTCGCCACAGCCTCAGTGCACGATAGGATTCGAGTTCTAAGGAAGCTCCTTAATCTGAAGATTCCGGTAGCGAACGATGTCGCCATGGCCACAGAACGTGAGAAAGCCTTTCCGGCGCTTTGCTCCTTCGTGTTTCGGATTCGACTGATTTATCTCATCGAGATTCGCCTCCATGATGACGACTCCGTTGAGCTCCACCTTCACCTTGGGTCCATTCACGGTGACAATCTCAACATTCCATTGACCCACCGGCTTAAGGTGCCCTTTTTTAGCCGCCACGAGCGTATAAAGACCGCCATGGTATTGGTAGTCCTGGAGCTTTGCATACTTCGGATGGGTGTTATCAAGCACTTGAAGTTCCATTCCAGTATAGGCTGGATCACCAGTGCCTGGGTAGTGAATCCCTAGGCCATTATTGGCACCGGGAGTGAGCTGAAATTCAAATTTGAAGACATAGTTCTCATACGCTTTCTCCGTGATCAGAAAACGGCACTTCGAGGTCGATTCGATGACGCCATCCTTCACGAGATAGCCAGCTTGCTCAGCCTTCCCAGCTCCGCCCCAACCGGTGAAATCCTTGCCGTTAAAAAGAGATTCGAATGCTCCCTCCTCCGAACAATCGCGGCAGGAAATCAAGAGAAGGGAGAAAAAAAGCGTGAGATAGGTTTTCATCATTTAAAGTTCGATCGTTTTACCGGTGCGGAAGCTTTCGTCTGCTGCTGCGACAATGCGCATGGAGTTGATGGCATCCGCCATGTGATCGGTAAGATCGACATCATTGCGGATGGCATTCAGAAAATATTCCTGCTCCCGATAGCAAAGGCCGTCGTGGTCCGGCTCATCATCAGTGCCAATCCAATCATCCTCTTTGACGAAGTTCCCATCGCTATCGAGCTGACTGTGATGAAGACGCAGCATTTCTGTTTTGGTATGCGCATCAACATCTGAAGAAGCGCCTTCCCCGCCGGCATCTTTTGCCTGAATAGTGACGCAGCCTTTGGGGCCTACGACATCTTTCACGAAGAACGCGGTCTCACTCATCATCGGACCCCAACCCGCTTCATACCAACCCACACTACCATCCTCGAAAGTCACTTGTAGATGGCCGTAATTGATTTTTCCTTCGGGAAGTTCCTCGGTGAGGCGCGCTCCGATTCCGCTCACACGCACCGGCTTACTACGAGTCATCTGGCACATGACATCAACGTAGTGAACACCACAATCGACGATCGGCGAAATCGATGACATGAGATTTTTATGCGTCTCCCAATTGGCACCAAAGGATTGTTGGTTGAGGTTCATCCGCATCACGAGCGGCTTACCAAGAGTCTGCGCGACCTCGATAAACTTCACCCAACTTGGATGATGGCGCAGGATGTAACCAATCACTACTTTGCGGCCCAGTTCGTGAGCCTTCGCAACGATTGCTTCCGCTTCCTCCACCGTTTCAGCGAGTGGCTTCTCAATAAAAATATCGGCTCCGGCTTCCATCGCAGCGAGAGCATACTCGGCATGCGTATCGGGATAGGTGGAAATACTCACCGCATCCGGCTTTGTTTCTACCAGCGCGTCGTGATAATTCGTAAATTTTTCGTACTGTCCACCAAGTTCGGCATTCAGCTTCTCCGCGCTCGCTTCCGAACGAGTCACGATTCCACAAATCTCAAAACCCTCAAGCTGATGGTAAGCGAGTGCATGCGAGCGGCCCATGTGACCTGCTCCCACGCATAATACTTTAATGGATTCACTCATTGTCTTCGAAGTCTTCTTCCGTGATGACCAAATCCTCATCCACCGGCGGAGGGCCTTTGCGGAGAATTTGAATCGTTTGATAAAATTTAATCATTCCCCCAATCGCACAGGCGAAGAAAAAAATGATTCCTACCGAGAGTAGGATGTCTGTCCCATTCATGATGCTGAGTCCTCCTTTACAGATGAATCGCGGAAAAAGATGAAAAAGAGCACTGCTACAGCTGCGGCCATCCCAGCCGGGAAGATCCAGTAGGTTTGCCACTCACTCATCGCCTTTTGAACCAGTGTTTCATCGAGCCCCTCCGGCATTTTCACCGCAAACATGTTGAGCAAGCGATCCAAGGTGGAGGGTTCACCTCCGGATGCGCCACGTGTAACATCGATAGCTGCCTGAAGTGGAGCCGCACTTTCAAGAACAGCGGCCTTTCCAAAAGCAACTTTGTATCCGATCCACATTCCTAAGCCCTGAGTGAAAAACACGAGCATTGACTGAGCTTGGCCACGCACTTTTTCAGGAGCTGAGCTATCGGTATACATGAAACCTGTGACAAAGAAAAAGTCATAGCAAATCCCGTGAATGGCAACCGCGAGGAAGAACATCCAGATCATCCCAGTTGAGCCACCATATGCAAAAAGAAGGTAGCGGATTACCCAGCACGCCATGCCGATCAGGATCATCTTTTTGACTCCCAGCTTTCGGAAAAAGAACGGGATCAAGAGCATGAAAAAGATTTCAGACATTTGGCCCAATGTCAGGGTCGAGGCAGGCTCCTTGAAGCCATTATTTCCCATAGAAACCGCAGCCTGAGCAAAGTAATACGCGAGAGGAATGCAGATCAAAAATGAACTGAGCATGAAAACTGCGAAGGACGGCTTCAGTAACATCCGAAACGCGTCCACCATTAGCAGGCTTCGTAAGTTCACCGGCTCACCCTGTGCCGGTGCCGGAGTGTGGGGAAGGAAGAAACTGTATACCCCAAGTGCGACCGAAGCGGTAGCCGCTACTAAGAAAATATTCAAACTCGTACTCCATCCTTGAAATCCAATGAAGAGGCCCGCAATGATCCAACCAATCGTTCCCCACACACGGACTTTGGGAAAAGCGACGCGATCTAAGTGGGTAAAGGCAACGGTATTTCCGAGGCCCAGAGTTGGCATGTAGCAGAGCATGTGACCAATGAAGAACCATACCATTTTACCTCCGTCACCAGCAGCTGCGGCGCCATGGGCAAGATACATTAATAAACCACCAAGTAGAAAAAGCACTCCCATCACAATCTGAGACGGGAAAAAACGATCTGCAATCAGTCCTAAAAACAATGGTGCAAAGATCGCTCCGTAAGGTGCCGAGCCATAAGCACCACCACCGAAATCAGCTAGTCCGTTACCTCCGAGACATGCGCCCAAAGTCGCGAACCAAGCTCCCCAGATGAAGAACTGGAGAAACATCATCACCGAGAGTTTTACGGTGGTTTGAGTTTGAGAAGGGTGTGTGTTGCTCATCAATTTTTCTACGTTCGATTTTTACGACGAAAGGAACTCGGGGTCATATCATACATGCGGCGAAAGGCACGCGTGAAACTCGTGAGTGAATTAAAACCGGATTTCTTAGCGATCTCTGCGAGGTCATTTCCCTCTTCTTGCATGAGATAAGTCGCGCGCACGAGACGGAGTGAACGCACGAAATGACCAAGCGAAACTCCAGCATTTTCACGGAACTGAGCCCGTAAATAACTCTCAGATACTTCGACCTTTTCCGCAATCACAGGAATACTCAAATCCTGATCAAGGTTTCCCATGATGAATTCCTTCACCTTGCCGATAAAATGATCCTCTCCACTCGGGTGCACGATTTCTTGGCGTTCTCCTTTTTGGAAATCTCTCAGCATTCCACCGAGAGCCGCGCTCGTAGGAAGAGCCGCACCAGATTTGTATTCCGAAAGGAAATCTTCAATTTGCTTCATCATCTCCGCAGTCAGAGGGCGGACACCACCGGACAATTCCTGATCGAGATCGAAGGTGAGATAGAGCCACGTGAATTGATCAGGAAGATCGACGTAATAATGAATAGTATAAGGCTTCAATAAAGCCGCTTGTCCCTGAGCCAACTTCCAAACCGCACTCTCTGCACCCAAAAGGCCGCCTCCTTCGAGCGCTACGATCAGGACGTAACGCGAATGCTGATCATACCGACCTGCCTTTGCAGAAATTCCTTCCCAGCCCGTAGTCCGATGATCTTGTGAGGTTCGGCAAAATGCCAAGATTTCGCGCGGTAGAATCTCATCACCCCAATCGAGCCCTTTGAAATAGTTGACAGGCTCCGGAAGTTGCCGAGCTGTATGAATCATATCCTCAATCATTATCCTGCTGCTGCCGCATCGAGATACCATGCCGTATTCGAATGGTCTTGCAAAAAAGTCGCAGGAACAGCGGAATTTACCATTCCGTTGATTGCTTCCTGAACGACTTCACGTTTCCCCTCGCCCGTGGCAATGAGAATGATTCGACGCGCCTCAAGAATCGTCGCCACTCCCATCGTCATCGCGTGAGTTGGCACGTTCTCAATTCCACCAAAGCCTGAGGCTGCATCCTCGCGAGTCACTTCTGCCAAAGCCACACGACGCGTCCTCGTTTCACGGCCACTGCCCGGCTCATTAAAGCCAATGTGCCCATCTCGTCCAATCCCCAGAATCTGAAGATCAATGCCACCAAACTCCCGAATTTTTGCCTCATAATACTGAGCCGCCCGACTCTCATCCTCATAATTTCCTAGAGGAAGAAAAGTCCGCTCAGGCCTCACATCCACCTGCCCAAAAAGGTGCTTCTCCATATATGCATGGTAGCTCTTCGGATGATCAGGGGCCAAACCCTCATATTCATCGAGGTTGAAAGTGATGACATTTTGAAAAGAAAGCCCCTCTTCCCGATGCCGCCTCACAAGTTCCTGATAAAGCGGAATCGGCGTGCTGCCCGTCGCAAGGCCCAAGACAAAACCACGGTTCTCGGCAGCCCGCATCCGAATGCCCATCTCAACCTCATCCGCCAGACGGCTCATCAAATCAGCTTTCTTGCCCACAAGGACCTTGGGTTTGGTAAAATTATCCATGAAAAAACGATAAATCGAATCTGCCTTTCTAGTATTACGTAATGCATTAACGATTGTTTCTCCTTTCCTTCAAAGAAAAAACACCATCGTCATCACACCATTTCCTTCACACACTCTGTCATCCTCAAATTATGAACTCACCAAACCGACGCCAACTTCTCAAATCTGGAGCCGTAGCTTCCCTCGCTCTAGGAGCACCCTCCGTCTTGAAAGCCCAAGGCGGAGCAAACGACCCTATTAAAATCGGCCTCATCGGCTGTGGCGGCCGCGGAAATGGTGCTGTCACTCAGGCTCTCACCGCTGATCCCAATGTCATTCTCTGGTCTGTCGGTGATGCCTTCGGAAGTGGCGTTGAGAATGCCATACGTGCTACTGAGCGGTTCGGTAAGCAGGTCCAAGTTGCTCCCGAGCGCCGCTTCGTCGGACTCGATGCCTATCAAAACGTCATCGACTCCGGAGTCGATCTCGTCCTTCTCACCACCCCTCCGGGTTTCCGCCCTCAGCACCTTCGTGCAGCTGTCGATGCCGGAAAGCATGTCTTTGCCGAAAAGCCCATGGCTGTCGACATGGCCGGAATCAAATCCGTCCTCGAATCGACCAAGATCGCCAAGGCCAAGAACCTTACCATCCAACACGGCTACTGCTGGCGCTTCGAACCCGGCGCTCGTGAGACCTTCGGAAAAGTCCACGGTGGTGAGCTCGGCCGCCTCATTTCCGTCTACGGAACCTACCTTGCAAACCCCGTCAAGCCTCTTGGCGCAGGCCAGCCCGAAGGCATGCCCGATGTCGAATGGCAGCTCCGCAATTGGTTTAATTTTGAATGGCTCGCCTCTGGTCCACTCGTGGAACAGTGTATCCACACCGTCGATAAAGTCGGATGGGCCCTAAACGATATCGATCCCGTCGCCGTCGTCGCCTCAGGTGGCCGAGCTTTAAAAGACGACGACTCCAATATCTACGATCATTACAACGTCGCCTACGAATACCCGAACGGTGTCATGGCCTTCGTCGGGCAGCGTCACTTCATCAGCTGCCATAATGAAGTTCGTGATCGCATCATGTGCGAAAAAGGCACCGCCCATGTCACCGGATTCGGCGGGAGCCACATCGCAGATGCCACCGGCAAACGCATCTGGCGCTATCGAAAAGCTGCAGGTGAAGAACAAAATCCCTATCAAGTCTGTCACAATGAAATGTTCGCAGCCATCCGCGCTGGTCATATTATCAACAGCGGCGAATACATGGCAAAGTCCACCGCTCTCGGCCTCTTTGGTCGTGAAGCCGCCCACTCCGGCCAGCGCCTCAAGTGGACTGATTTCTGGGAGACGACTCAAGACCTCGCACCTGATGATCTTAAGATGGACAGCGAATTCCCCGTTGCCCCTCCCGCGATCCCAGGAAAGCACAAAGTTTCTTAATTCGAAAAAACTCCTCTTTCAAAACCTGGCTTGATCTCTGATCTCGCCGGGTTTTTCTTTAACGCTAGAAATGACCATCTTCCTCCTCCCCGGCATGGGTGCCACTTCCGAAATGTATCCCGGCCCATGGAGAGAACTCCCAAATGTCTGCCCCCTCGAGTGGCCATCTCATCGCCACCACGCATGCCGAGCAATGCTGTCTCTCACTCAAAAAGCACCTCTCTTAATGCTGTTCATTTGAATTATCCCATCCTAAGATGAACTACATCAAGTGAGTCCCGAGTCCTTCTTTAAATCCGCCGACTGGCATCATCGCTTTGATGACCACATCCTTGCCCACGGGAAAAAACTCTCTTCTCCAAAGTTCCTCACCGCGCTCAATCTAGAACTCATCCCAGATGGCGCCATCCTCACAGGCCGCATCGATGATCACGACACCGAAGTCAACCTCTGGCCTGAGTCCGAGGACCATTGGGATTACGACACCAGCTGCACCTGCGACTTTGGCCCCCACTGCCCGCACGCCGCCGCCGCTATCCTCCGCGCCTCCCGTCCAAACACCCTCGCCCGCCTCATGCGCGGCGGTGGAACCTCCGCTCCAGAGCCCCAGCAACTAAACACGGAAAACCATCAACCGAACACTCCAGACCCTCCTTCTCCTCCGGCGAAACCGCAATTTCAGCTCACGCTGGCCGAAGAACCCGCCACCGGTCGCGCCGTCCAGCTTCTCCTCCAAGCTCTTAAAACCGCCAACCGTGATACCTGGCTCGTCGCGCGTCCATCGGTACGCTACGGAAAGCACGAATTCCCCCTCGTCAAATCTTCCTCCACCGATTCTCTCATCCCGCGCGACAAGCCCGCCGAGTTCCGCGCCATCGAAACCCTCACCAAGCTCGGCCTCACCACCCTTTCAACGAATCCCTCGTATCGCTTCCTCCTCTCGATCGGGAAAAAGCAAGGCGGCGAGGGCTCCGCAGAAGGTGCTTGGTTTCCCGAGCCTCACCTCACCACCCAGTCCGTTTTCTGGCCATGGTTCCGTGGAAAAGCCCTTCCGCGTTTAAAAGAAAACGGCTGGATCATCGAGGTCGACGACGACTTTGGCCACAATGTGCATGACCTTTCCGCCAATGAAATACAGGCCTCCCTCGATCCCACCCCAGGCGGTTGGTTCACCCTTTCGGTCGGGATCGATATCAACGGCAAGCAACTCGACCTCCTCCCCATCCTGAACTCCCTTCTCGATGGCGATACCCTCGACCAACTCTCCAGCCTCGACGATAACGAGCCGCACCTCGTTTACCTCCCCGATTCCCACGGCGGCGGCGCTCTAAAAATCCCTGCAGGCCGTCTCCGCATCCTCCTCCACCACCTTGCCGCCCTCACCG
Source organism: Akkermansiaceae bacterium (assembly GCA_039768255.1). Classification (GTDB taxonomy): domain Bacteria; phylum Verrucomicrobiota; class Verrucomicrobiia; order Verrucomicrobiales; family Akkermansiaceae; genus SW10. Next base: position 12,414 of record JBDNAW010000018.1, read on the forward strand.
ACCCCAAGGCACCAAGCCTCCACCCGCTCGATGCCGCCGCCCTCATCGAAGAGCAAGCACTTCCCCTCGATCCGCCTCCAGCTTTAGCAAAGCTGCGCGAAAAAATTTTCCAACCCAAAGAAGAGCAAGCCGTCACCATCCCCGACAGCCTCCGCGCCGAACTCCGAGACTACCAAAAGTCCGGCGTTGCTTGGCTCCACTTCCTCGCCTCACACGAACTCAACGGCATCCTCGCCGATGACATGGGCTTGGGAAAAACCCTTCAAACCCTCACCCACATCTTGAGGCTTAAAGAAGCCAACGAGGATCAACGCCCGACCCTCATCGTCGCCCCCACTTCCGTCGTTCCAAACTGGATTGCCGAAGCCAAAAAATTCACCCCCTCGCTCACCCCGCTCATGCTTCAGGGGGCCATGCGTAAACGCCTTTTCTCCCACATCCGTCACGCCGATCTCGTCGTCACCTCCTTCGCCCTCCTTCAACGCGATGTCGATGAACTTCAGAAGCACAACTTCCGCCTCATCGTTCTCGATGAAGCTCAGCATATTAAAAACCCCTCCTCTAAAGTCTCCCAAGCCGCTTGCCAACTGAAGTCCGATCTCCGCGTCTGCCTCTCCGGCACCCCAGTCGAAAACAACCTCGGTGAGCTCTGGTCCCTCTTCCGCTTCCTCATCCCCGGCTACCTTGGCTCTCTCGATAAATTCAAAGCCAACTACCAAACACCTATCGAAAAAGAAGAATCCGAAGAACACGCCGCCGCCCTTCGGAATCGCCTCAGCTCTCTCATCCTCCGCCGAACCAAAGACCAAGTCGCGACCGAACTCCCACCCAAAACGATTCTCGTCCACCCCGTCGAACTTTCCTCCGGCCAAAAAGACCTCTACGAAACCGTCCGCGCTACCATGGACAAGAAAGTCCGTGAAGCGATTGCACTCAAAGGCCTCGACCAATCCCAATTCGCGATCCTTGATGCCCTCCTCAAACTCCGCCAAATCTGCTGCCACCCGAATCTTCTCAAACTCCCCACCGCCCAAAAGGCTCCAAAAAAATCAGCGAAACTCGACTACCTTTTCGACCTCCTCGAAACCCTTTTCGCCGAAGGCCGCCGCGTTCTTCTTTTCTCCCAATTTACCTCCATGCTCGAAATCATCCAGCAGGAACTCGAAGTCCGTAATTTTTCGTACTTAAAGCTCACCGGAGCATCTAAAGATCGTGGAAAACTCGTCGAAGACTTCCAGAATGGCACCCAACCAATCTTCCTCATCTCCCTTAAAGCCGGCGGTACCGGGCTCAACCTCACCGCAGCTGATACGGTCATCCACTACGATCCATGGTGGAACCCAGCCGCCGAGAACCAAGCCACCGATCGCGCTTACCGCATCGGCCAAGATAAGCCCGTCTTCGTCCACAAGCTCATCTGCGCTGGCACCGTCGAAGACCGCATCCACCAGCTTCAACAAAAGAAAAGCCTCCTCGCCGACTCCCTCCTCAGCGGAGCCACCCAAGGCCCACCCGACCCCGAGTCCCTCAAAAATCTTCTCGCCCCCCTCTAAGACAGTGACAAGTTTCTTTCTTGCAGAACCATCAAAAATTTTTGAGTATTTTACCTTCATGAAGATTTCTGCATCTCTTGCCCTCTTGGCAATAACCCCACTTCAGGGAGCCCTCGTCACCTATTTGAACTTGGATTCCGCAAGCGGGCTCACCACCGGAACACCCCACGTTGGTACGAATAACGCGACCATCAACCCCTCTGGCGGGCAATTCGGTGGATCAGCGCAATTCGACGGAGCTGGAGATTTCTTCGTCGTCGACGCAGGCGGCGGAGTGGTCGGAACAGGAGCACGAACCGTTTCGGTTTGGGTAAACCAGACTGCCGGAACCGCTAACTTAAGAACCGCCGTCACCTTCGGTGAGAATGCCTCCGGAACAAAATTTGATGTTGATATCGACAACAATAACGGAGGTATCGAAGTCGGCGTCGGTAATGGAAGAAGCGGCAACACAGGAAACTCCGTCAGCACTGGATGGCAGCTCCTCACCGTCACTCTCGCAGAGGGTGGCACCGCCGGAAACATCCTTGCCTACCTCAACAATGGCCCCGCCCTCGCTGGAGGGGCGAACAGCCGCGCTATCAACACCGGTTCAAACCGCATGCTCCTAGGCACCTCCGCCAACGTCAATGCCACCAGCGGTAACCCCAGCGCTCAGTTTTTTAGGGGCCTCGTCGATGACATCTCGGTCTGGGACGAAGTCCTCACTGGTGATGAAATTGCCGTCCTCTACGGCGTCGGCACGGATGCGAGCCTCGGCTACACCGGACAATCCTTTGACGCTCTCAAGCAAGTTCATGACGCTGCCAGCGGCTCCACCATCGTGGATGGAGTCGAATGGAGCTATGCCACCGGACTCACCGGATCAGCCGGAGTCAACAGTCCACTCGAGATTGTCTTCAGTGGAGGAGCCGGAACCGGACTCACCGGGGTGGCCGTCCCAGAACCTTCCGGCGCCATCTACAGCCTGCTCGGCCTACTCGCTCTTGGCCGCCGAAAGCGTTCCTAACAAGGCCTCTTTCCCATCTTTTTAAAGACACCGTGATTTCTCCTGAAATCACGGTTTTTTTCCACCGTATTTCCTAGTCCTTCGTGGAGGTCAGCATGTAAAAGCAGCACCGCCTTTCGGCCGAGGTGTTCACGGAGTGTTGCTTGCTTCTCAAAAATTACGCGTGTCACCACACCTGCCAAAAGACGAGCCTGATTGAGATCGATGGAAGGAGGCTCGCTCGGAGCAAATTCTGCCAAACGGTGTATCGCGATATTCAAACGTGCGGTCGGGATAGCGCATTCTTGGCAACTTGGAAGCGAGCGAGGTCATCGAACGCTTCAATGAAGGTCGTAAGAACACCTACAAGATTAAAAAAGCCACCGTCTCCGTCACCCTTTAGAGCAACAGAGAGCGGTAGCCGAATTGTTAAAAGCGATTGGCTAAAGGCGGTTACTCAGGTTTTGGGACTTCAGTCTTGAGGAGGTTGAGGAGGTAATTCGGGGTGAGAACTTCCGGGGTGATCGTGGGATTTTCTTCACGATCTGGAACGTAGAGCGCATTCACCGGAATGGCGGTGCGGTTTAGCTTGGCGAGAGCTTTTTCAATCTCGGGGCTTGGCTTAGTTTTATCCGCGCGGAGAAGGAGAACGTTCCTGTCTTTGAGTGCTTTTTTCACCTCATCAGTGTAGGCAATTTTTTTGTTACTCTGACAAGTAACACACCACTTCGCGGTGAAATCGACATAAACAGGGCGACCTTCTGCGAGGGCTTGCTCAACTTTTTCCGGAGACCAATCTTCCCAGCTGCTATCTTGGAAAGGGCGTGAGGCGTAAAGGCCTCCGATCAGGAAAAGAATGGCGAGAGTGATTCCGATGCGGCGCGCCTTTGAGCTCTTATGTGGAAGAAACCAGCGCCCATAAATCCATGCTGCAAGTGCAATTGCAGTGAGGCCAATCACGATCGAGGGACCGTGGAAGGGATCATTAAGATCCATGTAAACCCAGAGAAGAAAACCTGCGGTGCCGAAAAGGAGGAAAGACATCCCTTGCTTGAAGGACTCCATCCAAGGACCTGGACGAGGGAGTTTTTTCACGAGGTCAGGGAAGATCGAAAGAATGAGGTAAGGGGCTCCGAGGCCAAGTGCCATCGCGGAAAAGGCGAGCATAAATTCAACGGGGGGAAGCTTCACAGCGAGGCCGATCGCAGGCCCAAGAAAGGGTGCGGAACAAGGGGTGGCGACAACCGTTGCGAGGACTCCAGAGAAGAATGTTCCGGTAAGGCC
>JBDNAW010000019.1:0-68098 GCA_039768255.1 Akkermansiaceae bacterium
CTCAAACCAATCGCCGGTAACAGCGCGATTTGCTCTATCCGAGTCCCTACTCCAAAGGCCGCCACTGCCGCTTCATCATAAAAATTGAGGAAGTAAGTGGTGATGAAAAATCCTAAGGCAATAGACATCATATTAAAGCTCGTTGGAATCCCTTGCTTGAGAATATCGAGAGATACTTTGAGCTTCGGAAAACACTGAGCGAGGCTCGGCACCGCCAAGTAGCCTCGGCGTTTCACGGTCCAAAAAAGATACAAGCCACCGAGCGCCTGAATGAGAACCGTTGCCCAAGCGATCCCAGGAATTCCGAGCGCCGGAAGACCAAATCCACCATAGAGGAACCAAGGATCGAGCACCAGATTGAGAAAGAATCCCGCCACTAAGACCTTTCCAAATGTTTTACTATCGCCATGTGCGAGCAAGATTGCATTGCTCATGCTGCTAAGGAGAAAAAATGGCGCTCCCCAGAAAAGGGGACCGATATATCCCGTCGCTAAATCAAGATATGAACCACTCGCACCCAGCACTCTGAATAAGGGATCCGCGACCAACAAACCAACCACGATTAAAAGTCCAGCGCAGATCGCTCCGAGAGAAAACACCTGTATCGAGTATTCAGCCTCGGCCTTGACCTCCCCTGCCCCGATGGCATTCGCAATAAGGGCTGACGCTCCACGAGCAATCCCCTCACTCACGGCGATGATGATAAAAAAGACTGGAAACGAGAGCGCGAGTGCCGCGAGCGCTTCGGTAGAAACCCTCCCCGCATAAAAGGAATCCACGACATTATACATCGTGTTGAAAAAGAAACCGATGCTCATCGGCATCGCGATGCTCCGGATATGTCCAGATAAAGGACCCGTCGTTAACGAAGCGGCCTTACTCATCACCTCTAACAGTCAGGGTGAGAATCTGCTCATACAGTGCCCGCATTTTAGGAAGCGCTGCACCCACTGCTTCGGCTCTCCTCAGAGGCTCACCCCAAATGGCCTCCACCTCTACGGGGCGATGCTCGACAAAGTCGATCATGCTCGAAGGTCGATAAGGTCCCATCGGATAAGTTCTCTTAATCTGAACTTCGCTAAATTCTTCCTCAATCTCAAACCCAAGAGCATCTGCCCCGAGTAGAACCTCAATCATCAACTCCCGCACACGGGTCTCGCCATCTCGTAAAGCGAGCAACACCTCCGTATCAATCCCACCCTCCGTGATGCACAATCCATTAAAAGGGACATTCCACACCAATTTACGCCATTGAGCTTCACCAAGATTCGAGACTGCTTCCGTTCGAACTCCTGCCTCGTTAAAAATCTCCACTAGCTCTTTGAGGCGCGGAGTGATTCCCGGTGAGCTTTCTCCAACGGTAATATTACCACCTCCGGTGTGTGAGATCACACCTGGCGCGAGCCGGTTGATACATACAAAACAAAGAGCTCCCAAGACCCGCTCGGAGCCAAAAATTTCCCCTAACTGCTCCACATTCCCAAGCCCATTTTGCAGTGTCAGGATCACGGTTCCCTCATGAAGCAGGGGGCTTACGGTTTGGTCAAAATACTCATTCGCGGTGGTCTTCCAAGCGATGATGACGATATCAACTGGGCCGATCTCTTCTGGAGTTTGCGCGCAGCTCACCTCTGGCAACTGAAAATCGCCATGAATACTCTCAACCTTAAGGCCTTGTTCTCGCACGATTTCATAATCGGAACGCAGCAAAAAGCGCACCTTGTTTCCTGCCTGAGCCAGCCGTCCCCCGTAGTAGCTCCCGACGGCACCCGTTCCGATAATCGCAAACGACTTCACTTTAAAAATTCTTTCGAAACCTTCACCGCGGTCGCGATGGTATTCCGGTGAATCCGAGCCGTGTATTCCTCTTGACGGTTATCCCCACCGCCGTAAAGCAGGGCGACAGGAATTCGATTCCGCATAAATGCTCGGATAATGACTTCATCCCGTTTGGCAAAATCATTTAAATTCAAAAGCATGCCACCCTGCCGGTCATTTCGATGGTTATCAGCACCAGACACCCAAATCACGAGATCAGGAGAGAAGACATCGAGTGCTGCCGCAAGCGATGTGAAGAGCTGTTTTAGATACATATCTCCTTCCACATAACGCACCGTCTCGACGTCCATCGAGCCACCCACAATCTGGGCCCCTGATCGCAGCCCGACATGAATCGAGTATGTAAAAACGTTCGGGTCGTTCTCCAATATTTCACTTGTGCCACTTCCACAATGCGCATCGGTATCCACCACCATCACCTTAATTCCAGGGTGACTCACCTGTAGGTCGCGTATGGCAATCGCCACATCATTAAAGACACAATACTCCTCTCCCCGATCACTAAAGGCCTTATGCGTTCCTCCGGCGAGCACTGCCGAAATACCATCCTGCATTGCGGCATAGCAGCACTGACGTGTCGCCTCAACTTCTGTAGCGCTTCTTGAGTAGAGCTTTGATGTGAGGGGGAGGCCTAACTTGATCTGCTCTTTAAGGTCGAGCTGTCCGTTGTAAATTTTCGCCAGATAATCTGAGTCATGAACACGCCGTAGCACGTGGGCATCAGCTGCCCGAACTTCGAGCACATTTTCCCCACGCAGAACTCCGCTATCGATTAGCATTGTCCGTGAAACCTCAAACTTCTCCATTGGAAATGGATGCCCATTCGGAAGATCAAGATGGAATTCGGGAGAGTAAAAACAGCGCATACTTCAATACGCCTGTAATCTCACCCGCAGGCCGTGCTGCGGCAAGCATAGATGTCATTGGAAAAAATTCAAAAAGTCACTTATAATCCGTTCGTTGACTCCTTACACACTTACTTTTGTGCTCTGTCTGCTAACCGCTATGCTCTCTGCACAGAGTGGCCCGCGGGTAACAGTCGTGCCTGCACCGCCTAATCCAGAAGAGTATCAAAAGACCATTTATCCGTGGAAAAAGAATATTGCGGCCACCGTTTTCTGGGTGGGTGAAAAACCCACTGTAAATAATCCTACTCCTAACCATAAGTCCTCGTGGGATCAGAAATGGCAGGAAAATTTTGGTGGATACGATGATCCCAACAATCGAAATGGTTACCTCCCAAGAGGTTTTATTCCAAAGCTCAATCCTTTTTACATCGCTCTCCCATACAACGATTGCCTGAACTACCGGATGCATAAACCGGAAGCCTCACGGGTCATTCCATGGTTTAAACGATACAATCCCATGCCCGGAAAAACCGTATGTAAAGGGCGCTGGGTGCAAATCATTTCCAACAAACGAATCTGCTACGCTCAGTGGGAAGACTGTGGCCCCTTCGCTACCAATGACTACAACTACGTCTTCGGTAATACTCGTCCTGCGAATCAAAAAAATAAAGGCGCGGGGATCGACGTCTCACCTGCTGTGAGAGATTACCTCGGGGTCCGTAATCTCTTCCCTGTCCATTGGCGTTTCATTGAATTCGCCCAAGTTCCACGCGGACCATGGTCCCTCTATGGAACAAATAATCCCTTCGTGAACCCGAAGGCAAATCCTGACCATCACGCACGGATTCGCTATCACGATCACCTCCGGAAAGTGCGCGACGAAGCATATCGGCGCAAAATTCAAAAAAGGTAACTCCCTAAGCGTGGGAATCCCTAGGTATGGGTGTTTTTCAACATAATGATGCCAAACCCAGATACCAAATGAAAAGGGCATATAGAAAGGGAGCACCCTAATTTAGAATACTCCCTTTCATTTGCTCTATGAAACAAACAACGAACACTCATATAACGACACCCACCGTCATCATTTGTCTTTTTTCGTTAAAAAATTCTCCACCAACTCTATCACAAAAAGAATCATAGGAAATATTTTACATTTTAATATTCGCATTATCATCTATCCCCTAACGTAAGAATGGAGAATATTCCAATATAATATGAGCGAGTGGACAGACATCGGCGAGCGACTCAAAGAGGCTCGTGAGAAGAAAGAGCTCACCCTAAAGGATGTCTCTCATCAAATCCGCATACCTACCTCAACGTTAAAAGCGATTGAGGAGAATGATTATTCAAGCTTTCCGAGCCCCGCTTATGCCAAGAGCTTTCTCTCTCAATATTCAGAATACCTCGCGATTAATGCTGATGATTGGCTCGATTGCTTTGAGACTGGAAACGTCCTCGCACATTCTGAGAACCGAGATTATCTAGTTCCCGATAGATCTGAGGCCCTTCGCGCCACCCCGCAAGCGCGCGCTCGTAGCTCACGCTCCGTTCACCGTAAACCAAATGTTGCAGGTCAGAATTTCACCCAGCCTCTCCTTCTCTTTCTCATCACCGCGGCTCTCATCGGCGCTAGCGTCTGGGGATTTCTCCAGCTGGAAGACCAAATCGCTGAGAAAAAGCCAAAGCTAATCGAGAAAAAGCCCGCCCTTCTTCCTTCTATTCCCCCGCCGCCGAATCAACCCCAAACCCAAGAGTCCATCGTGGCCTCACCAAATTTTGCTCCTAATACAGGAGTTTCAACCGTAACTGGAACGGAAGACGATATTGCTCCGTTGGTGGAAGAAGCAAAGCCTCCTCCTCGCGCGATCATCGTCAATGATGATGAGGAAGAATAATTGCCGCTCGGTGGCTGATCCCGCATCAATAAAAAACGCAGCACTCATTTTGAGTCACTGCGTTTTTGAAGTCTTATGCTTAATGGGTCAGCTTAAAAATGAATGGCATGCCCATCCGCATCGAGAGTGGCCTCGTGGATCGCTTCCGCCAAGGTCGGGTGTGCGTGGATAGTAGCGTGGATATCATCGATCGTGGCCTCTAGGGAGAGGGCAAGCCCCATCTCCGAAATGAGGTCAGTAGCATTTTCACCAATGATGTGAGCGCCAAGAACTTCACCATGCTCTTCGCCGAAGAGAAGTTTCACGAAACCTTCGGTCTCACCGCTGGCTTGTGCTTTGCCAAGAGCTTGGTACGGGAACTTTCCAACTTTGTAAGCAATGCCTTCTTCCTTAAGCGCACGCTCCGTTTTTCCAACAGAAGCCACTTCAGGATAACAATAAGTGCAGCCTGGAAACTGATCGACGCGCTTCACCGCATGACCTTCAACAAAGATACCATCAACACACTGAACCGCTTCAAAGGAAGCGGTGTGAGCAAGCCATGGAGGACCGGAGATATCTCCAATGGCATAAACACCCGGAAGAGAAGTCTGGTAGCGCTCGTTAATCTCAACCCAACCTCGGTCCGTCAGCGCAGGCTGCTGACCGCCTGGAAGGACTGGTGAAACTCCGATAGCAACCAGACAGGTATCAGCAGTGATCTCCTGAGTGCCCTTTGAATTTTCTACGGTTACGGTGACTGAAGTTCCGTTATCCTTGGTGCCGATGACCTTAGTATCAGTCAGGCAGTTCACACCGGATTTTTGGTAAATTTTGGTGATCGCTTCACTGACCTCAGTATCTTCTACAGGCAGTAGATGTGGCATCATTTCGATGAGAGTGACTTCGGTCCCGAACGCATTGTAGATGTATGCAAACTCGACACCAATCGCTCCTGCGCCGATGATAACCATCGACTGAGGCTGCTCAGGAAGAATCATCGCTTCTTTCGAAGAGATTACCGATTCCCCATTATACGGAAGACCGGGAAGGTCACGAGATTTCGCACCAGTCGCAACGATGATGTTTTGTGTCTCGAGAACCTCAGTCGAGCCGTCCTCCTTTTTCACTTCGACCTTTCCTTCCGCGGCGATAGAACCGAAACCGCGAAGGTAATCTACTTTGTTCTTCTTGAAGAGAAACTCGATACCACCGGCAAGGCGGGTAGAGACATTACGAGAACGGCCGATGACTTTAGACCAATCATAAGCTAGATTATCAAAAGAGAGACCGAAAGTTTCAGCATTGTGCTTCAGCTCGTGGTAAAGATGAGCGTTTTTCAAAAGGGCTTTAGTCGGGATACAGCCCCAGTTGAGACAGGTGCCGCCAGCGCGGTCCATTTCAACAACCGCAACTTTTTTCCCAAGCTGACCAGCACGGATGGCTGCGACGTATCCACCAGGGCCACCGCCAATAACAACGAGATCGTAAGACATGTTTGAAACATGACTTCTCTTGATCAAGAATCAAGGGTGGATGCAGGCTCTCTTTTCTACAATTTCTGCCAATCAAGTGATTCCAAAAGATCACCAAAGCCGAGACCGGGACCAGAAGGAATTTGAAATTCGGGTTTGGCGGGACCTAAAGCCTCAATGAAAGGATTCATCTTAAAAAGCTGATGCGTTTGGAGACCGTGAACCTCTTTGAGGCTTTGTGGCGCAAGCGCTGTTTGCCAGGCTGCAAAAGCCTGACCCAAAGGATGATCCATGTAACTTGTGAAGATTTTGCGCCCTGGCCGCTCCAAAATCGGCGCCGGATCATTCACCGCTGGCTTAATCACGTGGATTCCACAGGAACTATTGCCTTCAACCGCCCAATCGTTAGCGAGTGGGGTTTTCGTAGTTTTCTCAAAAACGGCCCACTGATCTTGAGAAAAAGGAAAGGGATCTTCGAGGAAGTCGATCTTTGAGGTAATCTCAACAAGGTCCGCACGGAGCTGCGCTTCATCTGCTGATCCATTAAAATCAATCCGCCATCTGACTTCTGGAAAGTCATGAAAGAGGGCTTTAAGAGAACCGAGAGTCTGGTTGGCTTTGATCTTAATCACCGTAAAACCAGCTAAGAGGGCTTTTTCGACAAGGTCATGCGATGGACGCGGCAACGTTGCGTGACTCTTTGGAACAGCGAGGTGCTGGAACAAAGAAATATTTTTCTCACGCGCTTCTCCATCGGCCTGAGCACAGGCAAGGGTGCGCTGCATGAGGTGAGATTCAGGGTTCGCCAAACATTCCGAGAGTGATGGGTCACCCAATTCAGGCCACGGGTGAATACAGCCGAAACCGCTCCCCTGCCGGATCAGCGCACCGTGAAAAACACGGTTCTTCGAGAGAGCATTGAGCGCCACTGCAGACTGCAGCTGATAGGGGGAAAACCAAAGATCGCTCACAGCCAATTAATCCCAAAAGTAGGATTGTTTAGAGGCGACTTTTTGTCCCCCTTCATAGAGAATAAATCGCCAAGAGAGGATCCGTCCATTCTTCTTGTAGCCCGATCCAATGATTTGAAATTCAGCACACCCGCTCTCCGAGGCAGGCAAGATGCGCGAGGTTCTCTTCACACGCGCACCTGTAGAAGCTTGGCGGTATTCGAAAAGGATTTTGACTGGCTCCTTGCCTGTAAGCTGCTGCCAGTTCACCGTGTAATAATGCCCTTTACGCGCTTCGCACTCCTGAGCCGTGATAGCGCCATGCATCCGCTTATTAATCACACCGCGGATAAATTGATTCTCATCATAGCGATCATAGTAATCACGCTCAACCTCGGGGTCCGTGAGGTGGAATTGACGAATTGAGAGAGTTTCTTTCGATGCGCAAGAGACAAAAAGCAATGCGAATGCGCAGAGAAAGAACACCGTTTTCACGCGAGCATCATTTCCGCTGAGAGACCAGTATTCAATGCAAAAGCTAGCTCAGATGTGGACTCCATTAAAAAAATCAGCAATTTTGCACGCTTTTCTCTTCCGAAAAGATCCATTAGAATTTTGGCGTAATGGAAGAAGCGATCCGCGAACGTCTTGATGAATTCATCCGCAAGAAAGGTCTGCGGCAGACGACGCAGCGGGATGAAATCGTGGAAGTAATCTTTGCCACTGATGAGCATTTCACGCCCGATGAACTCTTCGACCGCCTTAAGGCAGCAGGCTCCCAAGCCTCGCGTGCCACCGTCTATCGCACCCTATCCCTCCTAGACGAAGCTGACCTCATTCATGAAATTGAGCTGGGAGATGGTCAAAAAACTTACGACCCCAACTTTCTCGATCGCCCCACTCACAATCACCTCATCTGTGTAGACTGCGGTAAGGTGGTAGAATTTGAAGATTCCCACCTCGATCTCCTCAATGACTGCGTCACGCGCCGGCTGGGGTATCGCCCGGTGAGGCAATCCCTAAGAATTGAGGCCGCCTGCGAAAAATTACGGAATGAGGGAAGTTGCCCTGATCTGATTCACGCGCGCATTAGGGGAAAGCGTCTCCCAAATCGTAAAAAGTAATCAAAGCGAACGTAGCAGATCGTAGCTGTAAATTCCGCTACTGTGGCCATCAGCCCAAAAAAACTGCAAAGCGTATCCACCTACGAGCTCATGCTTCTGGAGATTAAAACTCCGATCCGGATCATGGGTGACTTTCGGAATAAGCACCTTCCCGGTGACATCAGGTTCACCCTGACAAGCCGCACATGGACAAGCCTTCCGAAGAGCTTCAAGCTGAATGTAGCTCTCTGCCCCATCACCCCAAGCGAGCGCGAGTTCTGTTCCGATGATGGCGATATTTTCTACGCTGATTGGATTCATGAGGGAGTGGGGTAATTTCGGGGACCGAAGATTGCCGAACCAACGCGGACGGTGGTGGAGCCTTCTTCAATCGCGATTTCATAATCGCCGCTCATCCCCATGCTAATCGCAGGGAGCGATAGTCCGGAACGCTGACGAATCTCATCTTGAAATTCGCGAAGCTGCGCAAACCACGGACGTGCGGCTTCGGCATTCTCGACTCGAGGAGGAATACACATGAGCCCACGCCAGTTGAGATGCTCAAGGGCGCAGATTTCATCAAGAGATGAGAGAAGCTCGCTTTTCGAAAAACCGTGCTTCGATTCTTCTTCTCCGAGATTAAGCTCGAGGAAAACATGGGGCCTGATTTCGAGCTCACCTGCGACTCGGTCAGTAAAACGGCAAAGCTTGATCGAACTCAGGCTATGAATTACCTGAAAGAGAGGTAGAACCTTGCGAACTTTATTTCGCTGAAGAGTGCCGATGAAATGCCATTCGAGATTCGAAGGAAGCACGGGAACTTTAAGCTCACCTTCTTGGAGTTTATTTTCACCGAAAAGAAGCTGTCCCGCTTCGACGACTTCGCGAACAGTTTCGGCAGGCCAGGTTTTCGAAACCACAAGAAGATCGACGTCCTGAGACTCCCGACCAGATCGACGAGCAGCTTCCGCAACTTTCTCACGGACTAAAGAGAGGCGCTCAGAAATACTCACGGCTTTGTCAGCTCACCATTGTAGCCTGCGGTTTTTTGAAGCTCGATGAGATCGCGCATCACGGCGAGGCTTTCGCGCTTTCCAGCGTCGATTCCACTTGGCCATTCCGGAGTATCGTCGAGTTCTGCGAGATCATCCTTGGCACGACGCATGTGACGCTCGTCTTCGTCTTTAAGATTCAGTTCAGGAAGAGGTTCCGCTTTGAGATCTTCCAAACTGAGACGATATATTTTGATCTCCTTGTCGTCTTGCTCTTCGATCTTGGAAAACCGAACACGGCGCTCTTTGTTACGGGCCTTACGGCGACTCTCGTTCTCTTCATTCTCAGCTTTTCGCTTACGCTTGTTGAGCGAGATTGAGTTCTCCTCTAGCTGCTGTTTAATACGATCACGGTCTTCGTTGAGATATTTGTATTCTTGATTACTAGAAACACGGGCCACACTCCGCTTTTTCAGCTCATCGAGAAAAAGGTGACCAGATGTGAAAGGCTTAAAGTCAGAGGAAGGACGTATCAGATCATGCGCGAGGGCGTGTTTTGCGTGAGCTTCTCCAACTTCAAGAACATCAGTAACGGCGGGAAGCTTAATATCAGGAACTACTCCTTCGATCTGAACAGAGCTTCCAGATGGGCGATAGTATTTTTGCGTAGTGAGTTTAATCGCACCAACACGCTCAGTCGGCTTAAAGAGTCGAGAATAACGCGCGATCGGAATCGGCTGCTGCACCGTCCCTTTTCCAAAGGTATTCGCACTTCCGATCACGACTGCTCGATTGTAGTCCTGGAGGGCTCCCGCGAGAATTTCGCTCGCAGAGGCACTCCCTTTATCGGTGAGGATTACAAGGGGGCCTGTGTAAAGGGGCTTAAAACGTGGAGCACTCAACGTTTTAATTTGGCCTGTATATTCTTTGACCTGAACCACAGGGCTACTCCCATTGAAGAACCCAGTCATACGTCGCACCTCATCCAGCGAGCCGCCACCATTACCTCGTAGATCGATCATGATTCCAGAGACGCCTTCTTTTTCCAAACGCTCAATGAGGTCTGCGGTATGATTCGAGACGTTCCTGCTCCGGTCTGCCTGATCGAAGTAGAATTGCGGAATGCGAATCACCCCAATTTTCACAGGCGCATCCTCTCCCTGATAAGTAATGACTTCCGCTCCAGCCTGCTCTTCCTTCATATCGACAGGCTCCCGTCTGATCACATAGATGCGAGTTTCACCAGGAGAGCCATCAGCGGGTTCCACCTTCAGAGCAACTTCAGAATCTTTCTCACCTCGGATTTTTTCGACTACCTTATCGATTGGTAGAAACATAATGTCGGTCCAGTTTCCATCGTTCTTGGAATCAACCCCAACTACACGATCACCGAGCTTGAGCTCGCCCGCTTTATCTGCGGGACCATTGTTGACGATGCCTTCGATTTTAGTCGCACCATCTTCCTCAGCGCGGAGAAGCGCGCCGATACCGATGAGCTTATTACTGATATCGACATTGAACTGCTTTAGCTCTCGCGGGCTAAAATATTCTGTATGTGGATCATGAGCTCGAGCAAGGGCGCTCAGAATACCATTCGCGATGTCCTCCTCGTCTGAATTTTCGATACTTTCAAAGAGGCGCTTATAGCGAAGAGTAATTTTTTCACTGATTGATTCCTTATCCGCGAGCGGGTCTTTCTTACCCTGCTCCTTAGCGCGAGTGGCGATGTCTTCTCGACGAAGCTGCTCACTCAGAAAAGCCGCCTTAATTTGCTTTTTCCAAAGCACCTCAGCCTCTGCTGTGGTAGTTGGCCATGGACTGTCATCACGGTCCCGAGTAATCGTATCGTCATTCTCGAAGGTGAATTTTTCTGATTTTAACAGATTCTTAACGAGTTCGCTACGCTCACTCACCCGCTGTCGGTAGGTCGTATAAATCTTCTTAGCCATCAAAATCCCCATCCCCTCTTGAATCAAAGACGCAGCTGATGAACGGTATTTTTTCGCAAGCATATCAACATCCGATTGTAGAAAGTAAAAACGTCCCGGATCGAGATCATCGATATAGTCATCGAAAACTCTCTCATTGAGTTTCTCATCGAAAGGTAAACGGGCGTAATGGATATCTTTGAGAAAACGAGCAACCTCGGTTCCTACCAGATTAAAATCTGCTGCAAAGCTACACCCAGGCAACAAAAGAAGAGTCATTAGTGCAAAAAAGGTGCGTCGAAATTTTGGAAGCATAGTAAGTGGAACGTTAAAAGTTCAGGTGCCTGTCACAAAATCACTCAAAAGCGCTTATCTGTCGAAGGCTTTTGTTCGCTCATCGGCACAAAAAAACCGCTCTATGCCCTAGGGCAATGAGCGGTTTGAAAATCATTCTTGGCAATTATTGACCGATCCAGTTCTTCTGGGGAACTTCGATCATGTCGTCTGGACGAATGCGAAAGTTCTTATCGACATCATTTTTAAGGTTTAAAGTCTGCATTTTGCCATTTCGATAGAGCTTGATACGTGTCACTGCGCCAAACTCAGTTTCGCCACCAGCCGCCTGGACAGCACCAAAAAGGGTCAAACCATCTGTAAATGGGCGTTGTCCAGAAGAACGAACCGCACCTCCAACAACGAAGGTCTTAGTCACCAGCTGGCTATCACTTGGAAGAATAACTTGGAAGTTAGGATTGGTGTAAATCCCACGACGTTTGTATTCTTCTGCAATTCTCGCCGCAAGCTCACCAGCGGTCAGGCCTGAAGCTCTAATCGCTCCAATTTCCCACATCGTGATACTTCCGCTAGAAGAAACTTGGTATGTTGAGTTGAGACGGCTTTGCTCAGTGGCAGGAACACCTTGAATCGAGATTTGTAATGTCTGATTCACTCGAATCTGAGCATTCGCGTGAGCGAATGCGAAAACTGCTAACATAAGAATAAAAAGTGATTTCATATTTTTAAAAGGTTTGAGGGTTAATAAAGTTCTTCCTTGGAAGAATTCGATGCAGCTTTAGCAGATTGAGATGGAGCTTCTAACGGCGCGGAGGTTGGAGGAGTAGTGTTTTCATCCATCGCACTTGGTGCATAGTAAGTGTAGTAACTTGTGTAATACTGGTACTGACTATCACTACGGACATCAACATTATTAAGAACCACACCAATCACTTGGCCACCGACATTTTCAACCGCCTGCTTCACGCGAAGGAGCATATTACGAGGTAGTTTACGATGCTGAACTACCACCATCGTAAGATCTACTTCACTAGCAAGGACTGAGGCATCACTCACCCCAAGAATTGGTGGAGAATCTACAAGCACCAGATCAAAACGTTGCTTCACATCTTGAAGGAGCTCAGACATACGACGAGAGTTCAAAATTCCAGCCGCATCAGCAGGGAGGATACCAGAAGGAAGAAAATACAAGTTATCGACTGGCGTCTGAAGAATCACGTCTTCAAGGGCAAGATCGGTCGTCAGATAGTTGGTGAGCCCAACTGAATTATTGATATCGAAGAACGTATGCAGACGAGGACGACGAAGGTCAGCGTCAATCATCAACGTCGTGTATCCACCTTGCGCACATACATACGCGAGGTTTACCAGCGTAGTTGACTTACCTTCACCTGCTCCACCAGAGACAACGGTGATTGAGTTATCCTCGGGGTTCTTTCGGTTGAATTCGATATTCGTTCGGAGGATTCGGTAAGCCTCGGCGTCAGGGCTCATTCCACTCTGCTTGTGCAACACTCCAACATCCTTAGGAAT
Organism: Akkermansiaceae bacterium; assembly: GCA_039768255.1. GTDB lineage: Bacteria > Verrucomicrobiota > Verrucomicrobiia > Verrucomicrobiales > Akkermansiaceae > SW10. Next base: position 12,840 of record JBDNAW010000019.1, read on the forward strand.
CACCGCCAGGACCGGAACCTGAAGGTAGCGCTCAACATCCTCAAGACTCTTCACGGAAGTGTCCAAGTGCTCAAGGAGGAAGGCTATACCCACTCCGAAAATAAACCCTACACCTGCACCAAGAATTAAGTTCAAAGTAACGTTGGGAAATACGGGGCTGGTAGCCACTTTAGGCAGCTCATGTAAAGTGATCGGGGTGCGCGGCATTCTAAGCAAAACACGTTGCTCTTGCTGCTGAAGTTTCATCTCACGATAAAGGTCTCGCGCTTGCTCATACTCTTCTTTTGCAGAGTTGTATTTGTGCTGCTGCATCGAGAGAGCAACGGTATCATCCTGCTTCTCATCAACCATCTCACGCATTTTCTCTACTTGTTGGTCCACAAGGTTCAAACGAGTACGCAATACGTCACGTAAGTTTTCAACTTCTTCACGCGCATCGATCATGAGAGTTGCAATAGTGCCATCAATCCCCTTCACCGTTGGGTGGTTAAGACCTAGGCCTTGAGCGATGATGTTATCACGCTGACGCTTTGAATCCTGATACTGCTTGTAAAGCGTACTCACCTGATTCTCCGGGAGTTCAAGTCCAGCCGCAGTACGGATCAGATCTTCAGTATCTGCATTGATGAGTTTTTTAATTTGGATTTCAAGCTGATCTCTATTTTGCTCAAGAGTATCTAGCTTAGAAGTCGCACGACGATACATCTCCTCCTCAGTCAAACCAACTGGGCTCGAGCTACGTCCATCGAAATATGGAATTCCATATTGTTGAATTAAGACTGTCAAAGCAGTGCGTCGCTCTTGCACCAGATCACCATGACGCTGCAGCTCGTCATCTAGAGTGCGTAGAGATTTTTCAGCCCTCTCCTTTTCATTGCGATTACGACGAGCGATGTAGGCATCCGCAATCATCTCTGAAATGTCCTTAGCATCCTCTGCGTTTGCGTGACGGACTGAAATTTCAATAAAGTCTGTTCCTCGTCTCGGGTTTGTTTTGACGATCCTATCTAGTGTCGTAACCACCTCATTGAGATCCATTTCCCAGCGACTAGGAAGCCCAAGTGCCTCAGCAGCTTCTTGCAAAGTCTGCGGAGCTACGATTGTCTCAAACTCGTTCTCCATGTATCTAGCAGTGTAAATGGAGCCGGGGCCACTTCTATTACCAGAGCGAGTGGGAGACATTGTCATCATCGAAGGATGCACCTGAACCACGGTCGAACTCTGATATTTTCTCGGCATTACCGAAGTAATGACTGCTGCAGTCATAAAAACTAAAAGGAACGTTAGCAGAATTACACCATAACGGTTTTTGAGAACTTGCCAGTAATCAATACCGCCAGTGAGTTCCGAATTTTCTAAATCTTTACTTTGCATTTTAACAGGGGACGTTTGGGTGTTTGGTCTTTTTTGAGCAGTTTGTAGGTGGACTTACATCCCAAAAAAAATCTCTCGCAATGTAAAGACATTGCGAGAGAGAAATTGTTCAGAAATTATCTGAAAAACTTTTTAGAAACGAGCGGAGATGCCGAAGTTTACACGATTCCGGTCATATTCACGACTAGCCGCATCAGACCCAGCATCTTCCCAGTTGTATGTTCCATTCAGCGTGATGTTTTCTGCAACCTTCAAGTTAAACCCAAGATAAAGGTTAAGAAGATCTTCACTAGCGGAACCTGAAGTTCCATCTGCACGATCTTGATAATCAAGGTTAGAGTAATTAACTCCACCTCTCAACGCAAGACTAGGAGACAGTGAATATGTTGCAGCTACTCCCATTCGAAGAGTTTCAGGATTATTAAAAGCAACAGAATTAAAGACACGGCTGTAATCCTCAACAGAATAACGAGCATATCCACGAATGGAAAGCTGCTCATTGACCCGAGTGTTTAGAGATGCTTCAAAACTAGGATTCGTTGATGATCTGCCATTATCGACTTCACGGAATTGCGCACCAGCTCTGACCACACCAATCGTAGATGGACTGAAACGATGCTCAAGCCCAGCCAACACAAAATGGTTAGTTGAATCACCTAAGAGGCGATCCACATCACGATCAGAGTAGCGATAGTTCAAAGTCGCCACAGTCTGAGGGCTTAACTGGTAACGGAAATTATGGTAGAACGAAAGGTTATCAACATCACTCGTGGGAGAATCGTCATATGAAAGAGAATCAAAAACGAAACCAGTATAAGTTCCTAGGCGGTCAGTCCAACGGTAACCAACACTGTTATCAGTGAAAAATCGAAGATACGAACCCACTTGACCAAAACCACCTACACCAGCTGAGCGATCAGGCTCGAGCTCTTGGCTTGCGTAATTTCGGCTAACGAAGCGAAGACGCTCACTGACTCTGTGATTCCAATTTAGACCAAACCCAAGTGTAGGTGTCGTTTGATCAGCGGCACCAATGAGAGAGTCGAAGTAATGGATGACACCCACACGGGCAAAGAATTCAGTGCGTGTCTGCGGGGAAACAGAAAGTAGTGATGCACCAACTTGAGCTGTTCCGTATAGAGAGCTACCATTGACGTTATTTCCAGCGCCATTTCTAAGAAGCGGAGTTGGATTATCGTCATAGCCTACACCTGCAGAAAAAGTGTAGTGAAGAGGAATGGACTCATCTTCCTCAGCTGCTGGAGCGAGGTCGAAAAGCGATTGCGCACTCAAAGAGGCGACAGAAGCCATTGCGAATGCAGAGATTGCGAGTTTTTTCATAAATTTAAGTGTTAAAATCTTAAGTAAGCTCTTTCCGCATTTAGCGAAGAGAGCTCAGAACGAAATTATTAATTAGAGCCAACCTCAGAAGCTGAAGGAGGAGTAACGATTGGAGGGGCTACTGGACCACCAGGAGGGAGGATCGGAGGAAGAACTGTAAATCCGCCAGGGCCAGGTCCGACGAGAGCGCTTTTGTTTCCGCCAGAGCTAGGTCCGATGAGATCGCTAGTGTCTCCACTCGGGAAATCAAGTGGGTTTGCACTCGCAGTTTCTCCATCCGGGATACCACCTTTAGAGTCATCAAGACCGCCCTTCTCAGAGTAACCTTCACCACCAGCCTGATCGTATTTCTCGACTACGCTCTGGATATTCTTAATTGCGTCAGGAGCAACTGCGATTGCACACTGCTCGATGATGCGAAGCTTGGATGGAGCCTCAAGGATTCCAGTCTCAACGATTTTGGCAACCATGTCCTTGTTAGCATCAGAAGCAATAATGGCTGCTTTGATAACCTCACAAGCACAAGACTCGTTGGCTGCGATTTGGACAGCGACAATTTCAAGAACCTTATCAGTATCTGCTGCAACAGCAGATTTGACGGCGGAGTTGACTTTGACGCAATTAATTGTCTCGGCATTTGCGAGAGGCGCTGCAGCAAAGAGAATTGCTGTGAGCGCGAATTTCAGCGTATTTTTCATGATTCTGGTTGGTTGGGGGGGATCTTTTATTTGTAAATTGTTCTTAATAAGCGGGTAGAGGGAATCGAACCCTCATGATCAGCTTGGAAGGCTGGAGCTTTACCATTAAGCTATACCCGCAAGTCAATGGAGGTTCTACGGTTTCGATGGGAGATTCGCAAGACTTTTTTTACTACGGATATGCTTATCAAATCTTGGAGCTTCTCAATAGGTCGGAATACCTTGAGCTACAATCCTGTAGGATAATGCACAAAACTCGCACTCGTTTGGAAGCGATCCGAAAGTAATTCTACGAGTGCCCGCACTCCAAAGGTCTCTGTCCCATAGTGCCCTCCATAAATAAATTTGAGACCCAGCTCTTCAGCCAACGGATGGCTCCAATGTGGGCCTTCCCCCGTAATAAAAGTATTTATTCCCGCTTTTGCCACCCTCTCGATCTCACTCCCTGCACCTCCCGTAATAATCCCCACCTTTCCGACTGTAGAATCTTCGTCACCACAACTTAAAACCGGTCCATTCACCGCCTGTGAGACCCTTTCTTTCAGCTCCCTCAGGGAAATTTCCATTTCGCCTGAAACCCCAAGGTCAAATCCTTTCCAATCCATAAAGGTGCCCGATTGCTTCAATCCGATGGCATCAGCCAACAATACACTATTTCCAAGTCTTGGGTGAATATCCAATGGAATATGAGCACTGTAGATCGATAGTCCCGCATCCATCGCCTCCTTAATCTTTGCATAAAAGGCTCCAGTCAGCGGCTTCACTCCTTGCCAAAACATTCCATGATGCACCACAAGCAAATCTGCACCTTGCTCAATTGTCTTGCGAATCACCGGCAAGCTTGCATCCACCGCACTCACCACCTTCTCCACCTCACCTCCATTCTGAAGCTGCAAGCCATTATGAGCCCCCGGATAATCGGGAATCTCTGCAATCTGCAGCTCCTCATCCAGAAAACTCACAATCTCATCAAGCTTCGCCATACCGCATTCAAAACCACCTTCAATCTAACAGCAATCGCATTCAGTCTCGACCCCTCCCTATTCTCAGATTAAGAAACCGCCATGTCTCACATGGAGCACACACTGGCGAGCGAAGCCACTCTCGAAGGAACCTCCCTCCACACAGGAGAAAAAGTCACACTCACACTCAAGCCTGCCCCCGAAGGCCACGGTTTTAAATTTCGTCGTGTCGACCTCCCCGATAAACCCTTTATCGATGCCTGCGTCTCCAAGGTCCAGACCGTCGAGCGCGCTACCACTCTTGCTGAAGGCTCCGTCCGTGTCCACACCGTCGAGCACGTCCTTTCCGCCCTCGTCGGCCTCGGCGTTGATAATGCCCTCATCGAGATGGACGCCAACGAGCCCCCCATCGGCGACGGTTCATCCCGCCCCTACGTTGAGCTCATTAAAAAAGCCGGCCTCGAAGAACAAACCGTTCCCCGCCAAATCTGGGAAATTCGCGAACCCATCCATCTCGAAACCGGGGACGGTTCCCTCGTCACTATCGTTCCGGATAAAGAATTCCGCATCTCCGTGACCAACGTCGGAAAAGACGGCCGCTTCGTTCAATACTTCTCTTCTGTGGTGAATCCTGAGACCTACGAGAAAGAAATCGCACCAGCTCGAACCTTTACTTTCTACGAGGATATTAAACCCCTCCTCGACAAAGGTCTCATCAAAGGCGGCTCCCTCGAAAATGCCGTCGTCGTCCGCGGCGAAGAAATTATGTCCAAAGAGCCCATGCGCTTTGAGAACGAATTCGCCCGCCACAAAGCCCTCGACGTCATCGGAGACCTCATGCTTTCCGGGAAAAAATTCCGCGGCCATGTCATCGCCGTCAAGCCCGGCCATGGCCCAAACACCGAAGCCGCCAAGCGTATCAAAAAAGAATACGCTCAAATGCGCTCGATGGTTCCACCGCTCAAGCTCCCCGAAGCCGAAGCGGTTCTCGGACCTGAAGACATCCATCGTATTCTTCCCCATCGATATCCTTTCCTCTTCATTGATCGCGTGACCGGCTTCTCCGATGAGATGAAGTGCACCGCCATTAAAAACCTCACCATGAACGAGGAATTTTTCCAAGGCCACTTCCCCGGACACCCCGTCATGCCAGGCGTCCTCCAACTCGAGGCCATGGCACAAACCGCCTCCATCCTCATCATGCGCCTTCCGGACAACCAAGGAAAAATCGGTTACTTCCTCAGCGCCAACAACGTCAAATTCCGCAAGCCGGTCGTCCCCGGAGACACCCTTTTCATCGATGCCGAAATCACCAAAATGCGCCGCAACATCGGCCAAGCCGTCACCACCTGTTCCGTCAACGGAGAAATCGTCTCCAGCGCCGAACTGAAATTTGCGGTCATGTAGCCTGCTGTTTCGACCTTTCTCAAAACCCCTCCGCCTCACACTCAGGCCGAGGGGTTTCTTCATCTAAGATCCGGGATCTCATAGAGCTCCAAACCATCAACGGAAAATTTAACCTCTTTCCGTCTACTCCGGTGCCAGCTCCTCACCCTTCGGTGAAAATCCTCCAGGGTATTCAAACCATAAAAAAGACCCTCCACTGGAGGGTCTTTGAAAACAACAAAGGGTGCTGTGTGTGCTATTTGCGAGGCTTTAGAGCTTCGACTTGGCTTTCGCGTACTTCTTTTTGAGGTTCGCAAGGTGAGCCTCGGTTTTATTGATTTCGCGAATGAGGTTCGCTAATTCTTCAACAGCCTTGAGCTCTTTCGAAGAACCAACACCTCCACGCTTAGAAATAGAAATTCCACCACCAGATTTCTTTTTCCAGGCGGCGATCGTTGCCGCAGTGACTTTATACTTTTTCACTGCCTTAGTCTGACCACCACGCCCTTGAGCGACGATGTAATCAAGGATCTCTTTTTTTTCTGCGTCTGTGTATCGCTTAGCTTTTTTCTTAGCCATGTGTGACTCTTCGAGTAGATCTCGAAAATGGTCAATCACAAATCGGCTTTATTATTTAGAAAAAAGATCGAAATATTCAGTCCTAAAACATACAATAAATTTCCCCTATAGATTAATTAATGAGGCCTCATATCGTAGCATATCAGCCGCCTTTTTGTGCCATCAAACCCTTTACTATTCTGACAAATATAGAGAAGCCCGCGATGGATCACTGGAGGTGTCCAAGTTTCACGAGCGGTAAAGAGCCTAGTTTTTTGCAAGACTTTAGGAGCTGACTCATCAAGAACGAGTTCTGCAAAACTTCCATCCTCACCAAGTGTGAAAATTCGCTCTTTCGTTTTAAGAAATGAACCCCGAAATAAACCCGTCACACGACCACTTTCCTGCCAGCGCATATCATCCTGCCATTTAATCTTTCCTGTTTTTAAATCTGTACACTTTAACTCCGTATCTGGGATATTTCTTCCTGCAAAACCGTAAAGATGATCGTTAACATTAAGGGGAATCATCATATGCATCCCAAACCATCGTTCCCGCCAAACGACTTCAGGTTGAATCTTCTCATCAAACTTTAAAAGAACTCCTCCTTTTTCATAGCAATCAGAAATGAAAATTTGGTTATTTGCTAGAATGAGTGGAGACGATGCCAAGACAGATTCATAAAGATCTGCCCGCCAAGAAAAGCGAGAATGGAGTTTCCCATTCTCAGGGTCCAGCAAAAGAAGCCCCCCATGAGGGGGACGAGATTCCCCAGCAGCAAGAACCACCGCGACATCACGACCGTGAATCCGCGCCATCACGGGCGATGCATAGGAAGCGCCCCAAGTGTCTTCGTGTGTCCACAACGTCTTTCCAGTTTCCAAATCAAAGGCCGCGACACAAGTGCCCGAGGTTTCTTTCTCTTTCCCACCCACATTCACGATGAGACGATCTTGATGAACCACCGGATTGGGACCGTAGCCAAAGAAATATTTCGGAATCTTGAAGTCCACTTTGAGGTCACGTTTCCAATTCACCTTCCCAGACTGGAGTTCGAGACAATGAAGTTGTGCCGTCACTCCAATGAGGTAAATCCTCCCATGATGAACCACCGGACTAGTCCGAGGCCCTGCGGCAAAGCCATAACGATCTTTATATTCAAGCGGATATGCAAAGCGCCAAATCCTCTCCCCCGTCTCAGGATGCACACAGTCGAGCGTTTCCTGACCCTTCACTGCATGGAAATGAAGGAGCTTACCCTCTGCAATAATTGGCGAGGCGTAAGACGGCCCACGTTCTAGCTCAAAGACCGGCTTTAACCCTTCCGAGATCTCTTTTAAAAGCGGACCTTCATCAGTGGTGCAATTATCATTCGGCCCGAAGAATCGAGGCCACTCGGTCGTCACCGCGTCCCTTGAAAGCGGTCTCGGCTTTTGATGAAAAACCAGCTCACCAAAAGTTAATGACATGAAAAAAAGCCCGATAAAAAGATGTCGAATCATTTATTTACCCTAAAGATACCACGCATTGAAACAAGCCAGCCTTTTCATTGCCCCATCGTCTCTAAAATGGAGAATCCTCACCATGCGCCACACACTTCTTCTCTCCCTTGCCCTGATTCCTTTTCTCGCCTCAGCGGAAAAATTCACCGCTCATCAAGACCCAGTCATTTCTGGAATCAATCGCCTCGCGCCTCGTGCTTCAGTCTACTCCTACATTGATCAGCAAAGCGCCCTCACCCTAGACCGCAAAAAATCCCCCCGCTTCGCCTCGCTCAATGGCGACTGGAATTTTGCCTGGTATCCCAAGCCTGCCGATGTCCCCGCGATGCCGAATGGCGTCACCGAGTGGAAAAAGATCGCCGTTCCCTCAAACTGGGAAATGAAAGGTTACGGCATCCCCATTTACACCAACTCGGTCTACCCTTTTCCCGTCAATCCTCCCTTCATCGATGAAAAGGACAACCCCGTCGGCATCTATCGTCGCGAATTCGAAGTTCCCGCCTCTTTTGCAGGCCAGCAAGTCGTCCTGCACTTCGGGGGAGTCAGCTCCGCTTACCGCGTCTGGGTGAATGGCCAGTTCATTGGTTACGCCGAGGACGCACGCCTTGGCTCAGAATTCGATATCACCTCAGCGCTCCGCCCCGCAAAAAACCAAATCACCGTCCAAGTCTGGCGTTGGTGTGATGGTTCCTATCTTGAGGATCAGGACCACTGGCGCATGAGCGGAATTCACCGTGAAGTCCTCCTCATGGCACGCCCGAAGCAAGGCATCGCCGATCTCGCTACGCGCACCGTTCGCCAAGATGAAAATAGCTGGAATCTCGAAGTCCGCCCTCTTCTTCAAAACCTCACCAGCGGAAAGCGCGATGGCCAGACCGTTAAAGTCACCCTCCACAACCCCGATGGTTCGGAGCTCGCGAAAGCCATAGCTCCCGCCAATAAGATTGCGAACGAATACTACCCGCAGCGTGAAAACGTCGCCTTTGGAAATCTCATTTCCATCCCCGTTTCCAAACCGAAGCTCTGGTCCGCCGAGCAGCCTAATCTTTACACTCTCCTCGTCTCACTCGTGAAAGGAGAAGAGACCATCGAAGTGGTCCCCGTCCGCATTGGATTCCGCGAGGTTAGCTATGATGAAAATGGCGTCCTTATGGTCAACGCCCGCCCCATTCTCATCTACGGAGTGAACCGCCACGACCACTCACCCGTTGGCGGAAAAATGGTCACTCGTGAGGACATCGAAAAAGACGTCCTAATGATGAAACGCTTCAACATTAACTCCGTCCGCACCGCGCACTACCCGAATGACCCCTACTTCTACGAGCTCTGTGACATCCACGGCCTTTACGTCTGTGATGAAGCAAATGTCGAGTCTCATGGCGTCCGCGGCCTTCTCGCGAACCAGCCCGAGTGGGCCTCCGCCTTCCTCGAACGCGGCACCCGCATGGTCGTTCGTGATCGGAATCATCCCTCCATCATCATGTGGTCCCTCGGAAACGAGACCGGCCAAGGGCCAAACCACGCCGCGATGGCTAGCTGGATGAAGGAGCTCGATCCCACCCGCCTCATTCACTACGAAGGAGCCTCCTCCGCCCCGTATTCCAAAGGTTTCATTCCCTCGAACGATCAGAAAAACTACAACCAAGACATCCGCTACGCCGGGAACCCGCATGATCCACTTTGGATCGATGTCATCAGCCGGATGTATCCCTCCGTCGAGCAGCTCGAAGCGATGGTGCGCAATGTCAAAGGCCCCAACAAATCACGCCCTATCATCCCTTGCGAATACGCGCACGCCATGGGCAACTCCCTCGGAAACTTCGCCGAATACTGGGACCTCATCCGCCGCGAGCCACAACTCGCCGGAGGCTTCGTCTGGGATTACCGTGATCAAGGTGTTTGGAAGCCCTCCGGTGATGGTCGTAAATTCCTCGCCTACGGTGGCGACTACGGAGACACCCCGAATTCAGGAAATTTCTGCCTCAATGGAGTCGTCGACTCTCAAGGTAACGCAAAGCCTGCCACTTGGGAGCTGAAGAAAGCCCACCAATTTGTCAGCACCAGCTGGATCGATGACGGCCGTATCGGCATTCATAATCGCCACTTCTTTTCAAACCTCGATCACCTCAAAGCGGAATACATCCTCCTCGCCAATGGCCGTGAAATGTCGCGAACCGAGATCACCATTCCATCCATCCATCCCGGAGCAAAAGAACTCCTCGAAATCCCTGCCAAGCCTAAGGCCAAAGCCAATGGCCGTGAATGGGTCGCACGCGTTGAGTGGACACTTAAAAAAGACACTTCTTGGGCTAAAGCGGGCCACCACGTCGCCTTCGATGAAAAGATCCTCCTCAAAGAAGAAGGCCCTATGGTCAAAGAAAGCAGTGCCGAGCACACCATCACCGATGAAGGTGACTTTTTCCTCATTAAACAGTCCGCGCGCGAATATCGCATCTCAAAGAAAACTGGATTCCTCACCTCCGTGAAATGGAACGGCCGCGAAATCCTAACCGCTCCCATGAAGCCGAACTTCTGGCGTCCGCTCACCGATAACGATAAACGCTCGACCAATCCCAAGTATGAGAAGCTTCCACAGTGGAAGTGGAAAGCCGCCGTCGAAAAGGCCGAGCTCGAAACTGTCAAACAAGACGGGCAGGAAATTCTCGTCACCCTGAAGCTTCCCTCCGTAAGCAGCTCACTTGCCATCCGCTACTCACCGGGCACTCAAAATGACCTTGCCGTCAAAATGAAGCTCGTCCGTGAGAAGCTCGATACCATCATGCCCCGCTTCGGAGTGACCGCTGGCCTCATCGCTGACTTTGAAGACTTCTCCGCCTACGGCCGCGTCCGCAATGAGACTCACTGGGATCGTAAATCAGGAACTCCGCTGGAATCTGCCGAAGGATCCATCAGCAGCCTCCGCTACGATTACGCCCGCCCGCAAGAAAGTGGGAACCGTACCGATGTCCGCTCGCTCAGCTTGAGCGGGGAAAACGTCCAACCTCTTACCTTCTCAACCTCGACCCACTTCGACTTCTCAATCTGGCCCTACACCTCCGAGGTCAAAGAAGCCGCCAAGCACCCCACCGATCTTACCGAGGCCGGCTACTGGACCCTCCACATCGACAAACGCCAAATGGGCATTGGCGGTGATGACTCCTGGTCATTAAAATCACTCCCGATTCCCAAGTATCGCCTCGAGTCCTTCGGCAAGGAACTCGACTTCGAATTCACTTTTTAAGGAACCAAGGAGGAGGAGCGTCTTTCCCCTCTTCTTTGTGATACGCCCGGCGAGAGCTAAAAAAAGTAATCCTATCCTATCTTTAGCGATGATCCGTGTTAAAAGGAGCCCTTACCAGTTTATCTTGGTTGGGACCTCTCGTTGACTTTCAGCCACTTCTGGCTGGCACGATCCCGTCGCCTCCTCCGAGTCTTACTCGAGGAGTCTCTATGCCCAGTAACCGCAAAACCGCTTCGTCTGCGAATTTTTTCGACGACTTTCCCACCACCGTCGAAGCGCCGCTTTTTAGCCCTAAGCAGGCCAAGTCCTTCGACAGCGCCCGGCCGAAAAAATCTGGAACGGCGATCGTTTACTGTGAAGGTCACTTCGGCGGAATCGATGGCAAGACCGCGAACGGCTTGGTACGTCATTCCGAAAAATACGAAATCCTTTCGGTCATTGATCGGGAAAAAGCAGGGCAAGACGCCGGTGGAATTCTGGATGGCAAGCCAAACGGAATCCCCATCTGCCAAGACCTCGATGAAGCTCTAGCCGACGCCGGTTGCATTCCGGATTATTTCATCTTGGGGATCGCTCCCGCAAGCGGAATGCTTTCTCCAGCCGAAAGGAAGCTGGTTCTCAGAGCAATCGAGAAAGGCATGAACATCGTAAACGGGCTCCATGAGTTCCTCAATGACGACCCGGAATTCGCAAGTGCTTGTGCAAAATCAGGCGTGGTGATTCGCGATGTGCGTAGGCCTCGCGATAAGAAAGATCTCCGAGTGTTCAGCGGACGTATTTCCGAAGTCACCTGCCCGCGCATCGCGGTGCTGGGCACCGATTGTGCGATTGGGAAACGCACCACCGCCACGGTTCTCGCGCGTGCTTTAAATGAGCGCGGCATCAAAGCGGTGATGATCGGCACTGGGCAGACCGGTCTCATTCAAGGGGCACGCTACGGGCTCGCGCTCGATGCGGTGCCTTCGCAATTTTGTGCGGGGGAATTGGAAGCGACGATTGTTGAGGCGTTTGAAAACGAAGATCCCGATGTCATTTTGATCGAAGGCCAAGGCTCACTGAGTCACCCGGCTTATTCGACTTCCAGCTTTATCATCCGGGGAAGTTGCCCGCAGGGTGTTGTGCTCCAGCATGCGCCGACCCGGGAACATCGCTGCGACTTCGAGCACATGCCAATGCCTGACCCAGCTTCGGAGATCAACCTCATCGAGACCTTCGCCGACACCAAGGTCATCGGCCTCACTCTCAATCATGTAAACATGACCAATGACGAGGTTTCCGCTGCCATCACTCGCTACGAAGACGAGCTTGGAATTCCCACCACCGATGCGTTGACCCGCTCTCCTGAACGCTTGGTCGAGATGGTCCTCTCCGCCTTTCCACAGATTGGAGGCGCGTCATTCACTTAAACGATCAACCAGCGCCACGCTTGGAGATCGATCTGAAAAAGATCGCTCACAATGCGCGCACCCTTGTGAACCGACTCCGTGAACGAGGGATCTCGGTCACCGGTGTCACGAAGGCAACGCTCGGCATGCCGGAAATCGCCAAGGCTTGGATCCGAGCTGGCGTTTGTAGGCTGGGAGATTCTCGGGTCGAAAATGTAGCCACGATGCGAGCCTCGCGAATCGATGCCCCCATGACGCTCATTCGCACGCCGATGCTGAGCCAAGTGGACCAAATCGTCGCGCTCACTAATATGAGTTTTAATACCGAGATCGAAGTGATTCATGCCCTTTCCGCGGCGGCGAAAAAGCTCAACCGCATCCACGGAGTGGTCCTCATGGTTGAGCTCGGTGATCTCCGAGAAGGGATCATGCCGGAGATGCTGGAAATGACCGTCCGGGCCGTGCTGCGGTCCTCGAACACGATCTTCATGGGCCTTGGCACGAACCTAGCCTGCCGAAGCGGCGTTTCTCCTGATTCCCAAAATATGGCGGAACTCACGAGGCTGGCGGACTCGATCGATGAGACCTTTGGCCCCATCGTCAACACCGTCTCGGGAGGAAACTCGGCCAATCTAGACTGGGCCCTCAGCGGTGCCGATACCGGAAGGATCAATAACCTCCGTCTTGGCGAAGCCATGCTCCTCGGATGTGAACCGCTATATCGTAAAGTGATCAAGGACCTCCACACCGATGCCATCACCCTCATTGCGGAGGTCATCGAGCTTAAAACCAAGCCCTCCAAACCCTGGGGGAAGATTGCGCAGGCTGCCTTCGGCGAAGTCACGCCCAGCGATGATCGAGGAAACATTTCTCAAGCGATTGTCGCCATCGGAAGGCAGGACATCGATCCGGACGGGCTTGTGCCGCCTCCAGGCCTCAAGATTCTCGCCGCGAGTAGCGACCACCTCGTCATCGATACCAGCCAGTATCGGGGCCGTATGCAGGTGGGAACCCAGATCCCCTTCCAACTCGACTACCGCGCGCTCCTCCGCGCGATGACCTCGCCTTTTATCCCCAGAATTATGAAGAGGCCGATGGCCAAACTTCACGCCGGAAGCGTATGAAAACATTCCTGTCTAAAATCCGCCAATTTTTCTCCTCCATCGTTACCCCAATTCAAAGCAGCGAACAATCGTCCATGCCTACGCCGCATTCAAACGATGCGGGCGACTTGATCCCGAAGTCTTCCCAAGAAGCTCATGCGAGGCTGCACGATACCCTCGCTCAGAGCTCCACCATTCAAGAACTCAGTCATGACGAGTTCCTGCGAGCCTGGATCGCCATCGCCTACATCGCGCCCGCCTTAAGCCCAGACGAAGCCAACTCAAAAGAAGGAAGCTGGCCCACCGGCTGGAACGTCATCGCCGCTGAAGCGTTTCGACGTTTCGAAAAAAAAGAACTCACCAAAGAAGAACTCTACCCGAGACCCAAGCGCCTTTTATGAGGAGCCCACGCGCTTCTCCTTTCGATCCGGATGCTATGGATCGCCTCGCTTCCGCCGTGGCCGATCCCGGATATGGAATCTTCCCTGATTTTCTCACTCCGGAAATCCAAGCTGACCTCATTCAGCTCATGGCGGATAAGGTAGCAGCTAATCAACTCGTTCGTGCGGGAGTCGGGGCTGGTTTAGAAACGCAGGTGCGGGCTGAAATTCGCAGTGATTCTATCTTCTGGCTTGAGCCGGATGATGACGCCCCCGCCGCTTCATCCTGGCTTGAGGGGATGAATACCCTGTGCGAGCACTTCCGCCGCCAACTCTTCCTGCCGCTTTCTTCCTACGAAGGACACCTTGCTCGCTATCCGGCATCGGGATTTTACAAAGCGCATCTCGACCAGCACGCGGGGACGCTCGCACGCCAAATCACGATCATGATTTACCTCAATCAAGATTGGGAGCAGCCTGATGGCGGAGAACTCAGGCTCTTCACCGATGTTAAAAAAGGACCCAACGGTCCCTTTGTTGAAGTGATGCCTCAAGCAGGGACCCTCGTCATTTTTCGCAGCGCGGACTTCTGGCATGAAGTGCTCCCTTCTCGCCGAGCCCGACTGAGCCTCACCGGCTGGCTACGCGGGAGGGAGGAATGATGCGGGCAGAAAAAAAGGCGGAGCACGATCAAGCGCTTCGCCTTTTGAAGTCCGTAAAAGTGGACTAGTAGTTGACTAGTAGTTGCGTCCACCGCCGCCACGCTCTTCGCGGGGCTTGGCTTCGTTCACCTTGAGGTTACGTCCGTCAAGTTCGGTGCCGTCGGCACCTTTAATGGCATCGATCATCGCGGACTTAGAGTCCATGGTCACGAAGGCGAAGCCTCGTGGGCGGCCAGTCTCGCGATCTTCGGGAAGGTGAGTGTCCGTCACTGAACCATATTGGGAGAAGAAGGACTCTAGTGCTTCCTTTGTCGTATCGAACGACAGATTGCCTACATACATTTTCATCTTAATAAAGTGGCTCCTGCAATGAAACGCTAGTCTTCAAGACCAACGAGCGCACAAGCCGACCTGATCGCGTAACCTATCCCCCAGCCCGATGCCACAACTTTCGCTCGCCATCTTTTCAGCTCCCCAGAACGGGCTAGATTAATTGGGTCTGAGAGTCTCCAAACTATTAAAGGCACCTTTTTCCTTGTGATCTTAACATCAAGCGTTATGTTGCACAAAGTTGCATTATTCAATTTCATGCAACTTTCTCCAATTAGCGTCCACTTCAAGCAAACTTAACCCCATGAAATCAAAACTCCCCAATTTAATTCTAGCCTCATTTGCAGGCATCACCCTCTCTGCAAACGGAGCAGAAGTTTCCGTTTATAACGGGGCTTTCGATAACGGCTCCGATGGCTGGCAAGAAGTCAACGGCGATAGTGCAGCATTTAGCTACGACTACCCAAGCGCTGGTGGAAATCCCGGTGGGCATGGTATTATCGACAACACCGCTGGTGGAAGCTGGGGAATCTGGGTTGCGAATTTTGAAGCCGAGGAGCTCCTAGTCGATCTCGGACTCGAATCCGGCAGCACTTATACATTTAAGGTTGATATGAAGCGTATCTCCGGAGATAATATAGGCGGTTTCAAAGTCGATTTCTTCAATGAAGGAAACCCCAACGGCTCTACAGGTGATGTTTACCCAACTCTCATTGGAGATGGAACTACGTGGGAAACCTACGAATTCCAAGTTACCATCCCCGCGAATACGACCGGAATTAAATCGGTTCCACTTTGGGGCCCCGACTCAGCCGTCGCGTTCGATAACATTCTCGTCGACGACACCGCGATCACTGGATCGAGTAGCATTCCTGATGCAGATTTTGAGGCTGCCGATGGACTGGCTTGGGAGCAGAACAGCGGAGCGGGAGATTTTGTATTTAGCTTCCCCGCTACTGGAGGAAACCCCGGTGGACATGGCGTCATCGATAACTCAGGCGGCGGCGGCTGGGGAGTTCTTGTGACTGATAACGGAAACATTCTTACCCTCAGTCAAATCGGCCTCGAAGCCGGAAAATCTTACATCTTCAAGCAAGATATGAAGCGAATCTCAGGAGATAATATCGGCGGTTTCAAAGTCGATTTTTTTAATGGGGCAGCCCTAGATTCTTCAACCGGCGATATTTTCCCAACACTCATTGGAGATGGCTCCACTTGGGAAACCTATGAGTTCCAAATTTCAATCCCAAGTAACAGCACTGGCATCAAAGTCGTCCCACTTTGGGGCGCAAACTCGGTTGTAGGATTCGATAATATCGCCTTTGACCCAGTAGCGATCGAAGTCCCTGACATCACTGAAATCCCGAATAGCGGATTTGAGGAAGGTGCTGCTGACTGGGCTGCCTACGGCCAGCCTAATACCGTATTCACGTATGAAACCAGTGACGGAAATCCAAATGGATATGCCGTGATGACCAATGACGGCGAAGGTTACGGAGTGCTCGTTTCCAACAATGGCGGAACCCTCCCACTGGCGGGCCTCGGCCTCAGCTCCGGAAGCACCTACAACTTCACCCAAGATATGAAAATCTTCTCCGGCTCGGAAGTTGGAGGTCTCAAAGTTGAATTCTACAACTCGGGTGCTGGTGCCGGAGATACCGGAGACATCCGCATTCCGGTCATCGGTGATGGTTCCACCTGGGAGACTTACCAATATCAAATCGCCATTCCTCTCGGAGTTGATTCCATCAAAGTGGTGCCACTTTGGGGCTCTGGATCATCGGTCGGATTCGATAATGTGACCTTTGATTCCAACCGGCTTCCTTCACCTCCCGTCATCAATCATGATTTCGAAGCTGGAGGAGCAAATTGGTCATTCTTCGCTGCCGAACTTGATGAAAACGGCCAAAACAGCGAGCTCGTGTATCGCGAGACAGGTGGCAACCCAGGTGGATATGCCGAGATCAAAAACTTCAGTAACTGGGCCGTCCTCGTTGCCAACCAAGCCAATGTCACCCCTATCGAAAACTTCGGGATTACCGAGGAAGGCAACTACGAATTCAAGATGGACATGAAAATCTTTGAAGGTGCCAGTATCGGCGGCCTCAAAATCGAATTCTACCTTGAAGGCCGCACCACTGGTGAACCTGATTTTTCTTCCCCTGAGGCGTTCCCATTCCTAATCGGAGATGGTTCAACTTGGGAAACTTACACCTTTGATGTTTTCATCCAAGAAGGAGTGACAGGAATGAAAATCGTCCCTCTTTGGGGTGCAGGATCTACGGTGGGATACGATAACATCGTAACTCCTCAAGCTGGGGCTTCTGGCTTCACCGCATGGATCAACAGCTTCCCGAACGTAGGAACACAGAGCGGCTTTAATGACGATCCCGATCATGACGGAACGCCAAATGGCCTAGAAAATTTCTTTGGCACTGACCCTTCCGTGAGCAACCAAGGACTTGTCGCCGGAATCACGATTGATAGCGCCTTTAGCACCTTCTTCTTCAGTCACCCGCAGAGCGATAGCCCAGCAGAAGATATCTCAGAACCCATTTACGAGTGGTCCACTGATCTCGAGAATTTCTACGGAAGCGGAGAGGCCAACCCTGATAACGTTACGATGACCTTCAATATCGAAGACAACACCCCAGCAGTAGGCTTCACCACCGTAGAGGCTAGTGTCACCGGATCGCTCCAGGAGAAAGTCTTCGTTCGCGTCCGCGTCGCACAGGCGGTCCAATAATCTCCTTCCAATCACACACACATCCCAAGCTAAAACAAACGGCGTCTCTTTTTAGGGACGCCGTTTTTTTGGGGCTCAGTAAGGTCATTGAAAACACCTCTCGACTTAAGGCCAAATCTTCCCAAGTTTTTGAAGTGCGCCAAAACTGGTCAGGTGCTCTTAAAAAAATCGAAATGATCGAGAAAGTCATCAAAACCGCACCTCATTTGGAAGACGCATGGTGGAGCTTGCTCATCTCGCTTTCTGAAATGAAGAAACACTCAAAAATTGCCGACACCTTACGCGCCTATCATCAACAATTTGGAATTCGCCTGACTGCCGATGACATCAATCAAGACATTTTCGGGGCCTTTATAAACTCGCCAGAAGGCAAAGCATACTTCAATTCCGAAGAGTAAATTCGAGCCGCAAAAACGGCTGGGAGGAACTCACTTGTGTGCGTCCATCTGGAAGCATATTTAAATGACTCGGAGAAACAGAGCCCCAATCTTTCAGATTACTCGAAGTGAACGGCAGCGTCTCCACATCAGCCATGCGAGATGGCGTCAGGAAATAAGTAAAGCCAAGGGCACTAGACTGTGTTGGATTCTGGTCTAAGGCATACTCCCCCAGATTCGGGAGCCCATCGCCATCCGAATCCACGATCATCGAAGTATCTGCGAGCCCAAATCCGCCGGCCCATGTGAGATAAGCATCATCAACAGTGGGATTCATCGCCAGCACATCGGTTAAAATTTCTGCATCTTCCAGCGCTGTCACTTCAGTCGAAGTCGCCACACCAATCGCGTCTAAGATTTCAGACGCCATTCGCGCCTGAGCGGCGGTTGCTGGATGGAAGCCGTCTTTACAAAAAAGGTTCCGCTTTCGATTCTCCGGATCAGCGTTGGCGAAAAACTCCACGTTCCCAAATCGAAACGGCTCTTCGCTCAGCAAGTCTCTTGTCAGAGCAAAGACATCGACCACCTGTAAAGTATTCGTCGCCGCCAAGGCATTGAGCTGAGCATTTAATAATGAAATTTGCTCAGTCACAATTGCTCTCTGTTTAGGGTCAGGGAAGCGCTCCTGCACATCGAGCGTCCCCCCTACATCAGGTACGTTCACCAGCACGATCGGAAGGGATGACTTTTTGTTTCGAAGCTGAGTAATAATCGTCGCCAGATTCTCAACCACCGATAACCGCCAAGCTTCTCCTGACTCACCATTGATTAGTTCACGATATTCTGAATTGGCATCATTTCCCCCGAGAAAAATAACCGCGACATCCATCTCGCTTACCGTTCCTAAAAGCCGATCGATATAAAAGAACATCAGCGGATTCGTAAAAATCGTTTCCTCAAAGGCATCTTTCCAAGTTTTACTCTCTGACCCTGGAAAACTCCAATTGTATTCATAACCCCCATTCCGAGCATCGGACCAATCACCCAAATCACTGCGGAATTCTCCAAAGGAAATTTCAGAATCACGACGCCTCCCCAAGATCTCAACCCAGTTCTCCGTATTCGCATTCAGTGGATCAGAATCCGGAGCACTAAAAGGAACCTCAAAGCGATATTCCTCACTCAAACTATCTCCAATCACCATCACCTTCAGCGGCGCGGCAATGACCGGGCTGAGAATTAGAAATGGAATAAAAGACTTCATTTTGAGAGTGCACCCGCGAGTTTTACCGCCTCGTATAAAGAAGTCGGGCTCGCTTGACCAGTCCATGCGAGATCAAATGCTGTTCCATGATCCACCGAGGTCCGCACAATCGGCAAACCCAACGTCACGTTCACCCCTAGATCAAAAGCCAAGGTCTTTAGCGGAATGAGCCCCTGATCATGATAAGTGCAGATGTAAGCATCCACCTCTTTGCGCAACTCAGGAAGAAATGCGGTATCGGGTGAGAGCGGCCCCATGATCTCAATCCCCTCCCCACGCAATTTCTCCAAACAAGGAACCAAAAGCTCAATCTCCTCTCGCCCAAAGAGCCCACCTTCTCCTGCATGCGGATTTAAGCCCGGCATCGCAAGGCGCGCGGGCCGATTCCGAATCGCCGACATCGCATCGTTGGTCAGCCTCGCAACTTCGAGAATCCGTTCTTCGCTTAAAATTTTAGGCACCTCAGCCAGCCCCACATGAGTCGTCACCAGTGAACAAGTAATCTCGCCCGAAGTTAACATCATTGCATGACTCTCCGCTCCCGTCTTTTCTACCAAATATTCGGTATGACCAGGATAATGATGACCAGCTAAATCCCATCCCTCCTTATTGATCGGATTGGTCACCATTCCAGAAAATTCTCCCCGCATCGTCGCCTCCACCGCAGCTTCCAAACATGCAAAGCCATGCCTCCCCGCAACTGCGGAAACCACCCCTGGCTCAACCTCTTCCGAACATGGGACATCTACCACCGATTCAGGATCAAAATCCCACCCCAACTTAGCCGCGATTTTCCCAAGCAAATTCCGGCACCCCATCACTTGCATCGGAAATTCCTTCGCCAATTCGGAGTTTAAAACTCGCAAACACAATTCCGGCCCTACCCCAGCAGGGTCACCTTGCGTCACAATCAACGATTTCATGTCGGCAATCTAGTCTACTCATTCGCCCTTTGCAAAAAAATCACTTGCGGATTTGTTGCATGCAACTAACCCTCTTACATGAGCATCATTACACGCGCCTCGAAGCGAGCCTTTGATCGTCAGATCGAAGGGATTGCGGCCTGCCTTCTTCCCTTTGAACAAGACGGCTCTATAGCCAAAGAAGCCTTTCAGGATAACGTCCGCCGCACTGAAGCCGCCGGCCTCAAGTGCGCGGTCAACATGGACACAGGCTACGCCAACTATCTCACCGAAGCCGAGCGAAACAACGTCCTTGATTGGACCCGTGAAGCCCTCGGACCCGACAAACCATTTGTCGCTGGAGTCTTCGTCGAGGGAATCAAGGGTGACCTCCTCGACCTTTACCATCGTGGCGCCGATCAGATCACCGCTCGCGGTGGCACCCCCATCGTATTCCAAACCACCCGTTTCCACGAATGGAGTGATGCTGAAATCATCGACCTCTACGCAAAAATCTGTGAGCCCTACGAAGCGGTTCTTGGCTTCGAGCTCGGAAAAGTCTTTGCCCCAAACGGCATGATCTACTCCGAAGAAATCATCAAAGGCCTCATGGGTATCCCTTCGCTCAAGGGCATCAAGCACTCCTCCCTCAGCCGCGATGAAGAACTCAAGCGCCTCACCCTCCGTGATGAAATCCGACCCGACTTCCGCATCTACACCGGAAACGATCTCGGCATCGATATGATCGAATACGGCTCAGATTACCTCCTTGGACTCGCCGCTTTTTGTCCGGAAAAATTCGCCGAGCGCGACCGCCTCTGGGAAGCCGGAGACGAGGCCTACCATGAGCTCAACGACGCTCTGCAATACCTCGGCAACGTGGCCTTCCGCGATGCCGTTCCTGCCTACAAGCATTCCTGTGCTGTCTTCCAACACCTCCTCGGACGCATCCCCTCCAGCGAGCCACACCCAGAGTGTCCACGCCGCCCGGATTGGGAACAAGGTATCATCGCCGATTGCGCCAAGCGTCTTGGATACCGTCTCTAATCCATGAGCGATCGAGTCCAAACCGCCTCTGTGACGATGGCGGAAATCGCGAGCCAAGCGGGCGTCTCTAAGGCAACCGTCTCACGCTCGCTTGCAGGCTCTTCGCTCATTGGAAAAGAGGTTCGCGAAAAGATTGAATCCATCGCAACCGAGCTCGGTTACCAACGTCGCACCGTTAAGCGCCCTGCTGAACGTAGCATCCTCACCATCAAACTGGTGCTACCTCCGATTACTAACCGTACCGCGCGCCTATTCTACTCCTTCACCGATCTCGTCACCGGCCTCCAAGACGGCCTCACTCCCGCCGGAATGAATCTCGTCGTCGAGACCAACGGCCCTGACTACAATCCTTTCTCACACAAAAAATCAGGTGAAGTCGAAGGATTCGTCTTCGCCTTCCATCGCCCTTCGGCAAAAACCCTTACCCAGATCAAAGCCGCAGGCTCCCAAGCCATCGTCCTCAATCGAAGCGTCCGAGGCCTCCCGTGTGTCCTGAGTGATCACGCACACGCCATGGAACTCATCGCCGAGCACCTTCGGGAAAAAAACATCACTAAGAACTGCACTTTCATCACTTACTCCGGTATCAAAGATGTCTCCTCTGCTCGCCTTAAAGGCTTCACTAAAGCCGCCAAAACGCACGGCATTCAGTTCGACCCAGAGCGTGATCTCCTTTCCCTCGATGAGCCGAGCTCACTCACTCCGCAGCACCTCATCAACCTTCATCGAGAAGGCACCCGCACCATCATTGGAGTCAATGACATCATCGCCTCCCTTCTCGTCCAAAACGCAAGTCAAGCTGGACTAAAAACCCCGCAAGACCTTCGCATCACCGGTTGCGATAACGGCCCAAGCCGCAACATCACCGTGCCCCTACCGACCAGCGTCGATCTCTCCATTCGCCGTCTTGCCGAAGAAGCAGGCCGCCACCTCTGTCACCAAATCGTAGAAAACACCACCCCACAGCTCCTTACCCTTGTCAAAGGAACCCTTCTCCCCGGCCACACCACATGAACGACTATTCAGACCTCGCCCTCCACACTTTCACCACCAAACCATGGTCACTCAGCGAATGTATCGAAGGCTACGCCAAACGCGGCATTGGCGGTATTTCCATCTGGCGTGAAACCCTTGAAGGCGAAGACCTCTGCTCGGCTTCACAACAAATCAAGGACGCCGGCCTCACTGGAATTTCTCTCGTCCGTGGCGGATTCTTCACCGGAAAAACCCAGACCGAACGAGCAAAAGCACTCGAAGAAAATCGCCAAGCACTCAAGGAAGCTGAAATTTTGGAACTCCCCTCTCTCGTCCTCGTTTGTGGTGCCACTCCCGGCCAAACCCCTGAGGAAAACTACCATCAAATCCGTGATGGCATCGGCGCCATTGCCGACCACGCTCAATCCCTCGGCGTTCGTCTTCTCGTCGAACCTCTGCACCCAGTCTACGCGGGTGATCGTTCCGGCATTCCCTCACTTCAAGTCGCCAACAAGCTCTGCGCCGAACTCGGCCATCCTAACGTTGGCATCGCCCTCGATGTTTACCACGTTTGGTGGGAGCTCGACCTCGCCCAGCAGATCAATATCGCCGCCCAGAATGGCTGGCTCGACGCGTACCACATCTGCGATTTTAAACCCGACCAAGAGCACCTCCTCCTCGATCGCGGTATTATGGGTGAAGGCTGTATCCGCCTTGATCACATCGACAAGCTCATGTCCGAAGCTGGCTTCGATGGCTTCCGCGAAGTCGAAATCTTCTCCTCCAAATGGTGGGCCAAGGACCAAAACGAATACCTAGACACCATCCTTCACTCCTACGATCAGATTTATCGAACTCACTAGCTTTTTACAGACCTCACAAAATCAACGACCACTCAAACTATCATGAAAAAAATCGGCATCATCCTCAACGGCGTCACTGGACGTATGGGCACTAACCAACACCTCGTTCGTTCCATCCTCGCCATCCGCGAGCAAGGCGGCATCACTCTTTCCGACGGCACCCTTCTCATGCCCGACCCCATCCTCACCGGGCGGAATGAAGACAAACTCCGCGCCCTCGCCGAAGAACACGGCGTTGAAAAATTCACCACTGATCTCGATTCCGTTCTCGCTGATCCTTACTACGAGATCTTCTTCGACGCCTCCGGCACCCCTTACCGCATTCCTTTCCTCGAGCGCGCCATCGCCGCAGGAAAGCATATCTACTGTGAAAAACCTACCGCAACCGAATCATCCGAAGCCTTCCGCATTGCCGAAGTGGCCGAGGCTGCAGGCGTGAAAAACGGCACCGTGCAAGACAAGCTTTGGCTCCCCGGAATCATGGCATTCAAGAAACTCAAAGAGGAAGGCTTCTTCGGCGAGATTCTCTCCGTCCGTGGTGAATTCGGCTACTGGGTCTTCTCCGGTCACGATGAGAACCAACCAGCCCAACGCCCAAGCTGGAACTACCGGAATGAAGACGGCGGCGGCATCATCATCGATATGCACTGCCACTGGCGCTACGTCATCGATAACCTCTTCGGCACCATCACCTCCGTATTCACTCACGCCGCCACACACCTTCCCGAGCGCATTGGTGAAGATGGTCAGCCATACAAGTGCACCGCCGACGACGCAGCCTACGCTCTCTTCAAGACCGAGACTGGTGTGATCTGCCAGTTCAACTCGTCATGGGACGTCCGCGTCCGCCGCGATGACCTCCTCACCATGCAAGTCGATGGCACCAAAGGTTCCGCCATCGTCGGACTCCGCAAGTGCTGGGCACAAAGCCTAGAAAAGACTCCGCGCCCCGTTTGGAATCCCGATGTCGACAGCCCGATCGACTACTACGCAAATTGGGATGTCATCGATCCCGGCGAATGCGATAACGCCTTTAAAATCCAATGGGAACTCTTCCTCCATCACATCGCTGAAGACACTGAATTCCCCTGGACCCTCCGCGAAGGTGCCAAAGGCGTGGACCTCGCCGAGAAGTCCTGGCAGTCCCATCACGAGGGCAAATGGGTCGAGGTTTAGACAGTCATGACGGTGGCATCTGGCTGCAGACCGTAACGGGCGCACCCCGCGCCCTAGCTCATGCTTCCACCGGTCTAAGGATCGGGTGAGTTTTCACTGCCTGATAGGCATAAAGGAATGCTCCAGAGAAGATCGCTTGGGCGATGAAGCCATTACGGAAAAAAATCCAACTTGGAAGGTAGCCAGGAAGCCCCACCGTCAAAGCTTGGCCAAGACCACTCAAAGATTTGGCATAACCAGGGTCAAGCGCCCAGCTCAGAGTATTGGTGATGAGATAGAACAAGAGGGCGGAAGCGAGTGATCCTAAAAAAATCGTTCTGGTGGACTTTTTATGGAAGAAAAAAGCAAGCCCAACAACTGCGACGAAGCCCAAAAGAACAACGGACAGTTCCGCATCCCAGCCGTGTCCATTCATCACACTGGTGATGGGATAGCTTAAAAACCATGCCAAAGCAGGAACCCAAATCCACCGCACTCCAAACAGCGCCATCCCGCAGAAAAATAGAGCTCCGTATGGCTGAAGATTCGGCATCGTATCCGGGCTGAGTGCCCCAATGATCCGAGACACTCCGAGAATGATCACGAAGATAATGAGCGGGAACCATTTCTGCATGGCTGAAAGGTAAGGTGAGATGAGCGATTAGACCAATTCAAAATCGTCCGTATCATCAAACCCGTCCGTATCATCACCACCGCTAACACTGCCACCGGACTCGAAGTCTACTTCGCGCACGCGTTTCTGATCACGGAGCATTTCAACCTGCTTACGAAGCTTCTCACGTATCTCAGTTCCGCGTCTGACGGCTAGAATTTCCACCACGGGGCAGGAGCGGTCTGAGGTATCGAGGATGAGGTTTGCGAGCCCGAAGATTCTCAACCAAAACGGCTTGATGATCTTGGTATCCTTCACACGGTAGAGCTCAACCTCGTTAATCTCCTGATTCAGAACCCCCTCATAAATACGCATCCGCTCACTGGTGAATTCAAAAATGCGACAGCGAGTCGAAATCCAGATCCAGCTACCATAAGCGAGGGGGAAAATGATTCCCCAGGCTAAAGGGAGAAAGAGAAATGCTAATCCGATGAATAATGCGATCACGAGCGCACAAATCACGAGCGGCCAGAAGTTGACAATCTGTGATGAACGTCCTTTCCAAACGATATTTTCTTCGGTGTCCATTGTTAGAGGGTCTCTTGATGGGTACGTTTTCGCAACTACAGAAGAGCGCGAGATTTATAATCTCTCCACCGCACAGCGCACAACCGCTTGATGACAGGCCACACGCTTCACCAATTCCTGACTACTCGGGGTTTCAAAAGTGAGTGAAAGTGGGCAGCCCATCCGTGAAAGGTAAATCGCCTCAGGCCAGCCCTCTGGGATATCAGGATAATCGGGATGGAAGATCCAACCCGGCTTCGTCACCTCATGATCATCGATGATGCTCTCTGGCTCAGGAGGGAAAAAGGGCGCGGCTGCAGTGAGGACTTCCTCGTAGCTTGGACTCTCCGCTCCGGTATTAATTTCGTAATAATAAAAACCGGTGCTTTCCCAGTCTTCGTGAAGTGAGAGAAAGAGCGCGGGCGTTTCTTGTTTCTTGAGCCAATTGATGTGCGCACAGACTTCGTCCGCTTTGCACTGATGGTAGTCGCGATTGAGATCAATCCCGCCTGCGTTTTCGCGTGTCTTTGCGGTGAGCCCTGTTGGATTTAAAACTGGGCAAATCAACCAATGAAACTGTTCATTAAAAAAACCACTCTGCATCAAACCAAGCAAAGCCTGCGGGCCCGATGGTTCATCACCATGGACGCCTGACGAAAGATACACGGTGCGCAGATCAGGCGCACCTTTTGTGCAGGCCAAGATTGGCAAGCCCTCCTTCTCCAGAAGGATTTCGCTTTTAAAGCCCTGCTCGTCCGCCGCGGCTTGCCAGTCTTTTAAAAAATTAGACCAATTCATCACTTGCGCTCAGGACGATGCGGCCATGCTGGAGTCCCCCTAGGATCAACGGTATCAGTCACCTTGCCGTAACCGAAGTCTTCCGCCACGAGGCTCCGCTCTTTCCAAATCTTCGCGTTTTTACCATTCCAGAAGCCATAAAAGCTTGGAAAAAACGGATCGACATATTCGACATCCGCTTTCTCTGGAACTTCCAGCCCGGTGAGATGATAAGAAGCATTTACGAGAAGGCGGCGCAGATCTTCACTGAGAAGATCGACCGAAGCACCCATGGTAGTGCAAAAAGAAGTCCCTGTTTTCTGACCATCAGGGGAGGAGTAAGGGTGTAGCCAGGCGAGTGGCATCATGGGATTATTCCGGTCGTCCTCCACATTCTTCGAAGCAGGATCGAGCGTCTTCGTGACTGCTCCACGAAGTAGCACGGTATCTTTTTCACTAAGGTGAATCACTCCATACACATCACTGGGGCCGAAAACGTCCTTCACGCTGTTTAAAATACTGTGACTTTCTTGGCCTTTCTCAAACACCGCACGAGCACCCTCGCCTTTATGCTTACCATGGTGACTGACCCAAGTCTCACCGAGAATTTTTAAGCCCCAATCACTATACTTGATCCCTCCAAAGCTTCCTTGCTTATGAAAGGCATGAGTCGCGGTCCGGATCCCAATGATAGGCTTTCCGGCATTGAGAAATTTTGTCATATGCGCGGCATCTTCTTCACTAGGAGTGCGCATGCGGGTGCCGATAATCATGAGGTCGGCCTTATCTAGATACTCCCAACCTTTGACTCCCTTTGCGTTGTTAGGATCAATGTATGTGCCATCTTTACTCCACGAAAAGAGCACCGTGCAATTGAAGCCATGCTTTTTGGCAAGGATTTTTGCGAGCATCGGCATCGATTCCTCAGTACGGTATTCTTCATCACCAGAAACGAGCACGACCTGCTTGCCCTTTCCGGCTCCGACTTCTCCTTTGAAGCTGAGAACCTTTTCTCCACCCTGAGTAAGTGAGACAAAAGCGAATAAGAGAGCGATTTTGCGCAATATTTTCATATCGCGAATATGGGAGTTTTTAACGAAGTGAAAAGCGGAAATTCCGCGCACTTGCCCGCGGCCTCAGGCACGATAAGGTAGCCCCGTGACTCTGGATATTTCCACTCCGGCCCTGCTCTTCCCGGCGGTCAGCCTCCTCTTTCTTTCCTACACGAATCGCTTTCTTCATCTCGCAGCGCTGGTGCGGAAGCTGCATGGTGATTGGACCGCCGATCACGATCAGTGTCTTCTCATTCAGATTGATAATCTTCGTGCGCGCCTCTCGCTCATCCGCTGGATGCAGCTACTCGGCGCGCTCAGCTTGCTTCTCTGTGTTTTGTCCATGCTCGGGATCATGATGGAGATGCAAGCGATTGCCTTGGCCACTTTCTTCCTAGCAGTCCTTCTCATGGCGGCATCTCTAGCCTCGCTAGTGCGTGAGGTTCTCATTTCCGGTGGAGCATTGAAAATTCTCTTGCAGGAAGTGGAGGACCTGGAGACGAAAAAATCATCGCCGAAAACCACTAAATCATGAAACATGGTCCCTCATCTCCACGTTAAGATCAAATTCATGAACCGACGTCACTTCTCCCAACTCTCTCTCGCCACCCTCGCTACTTCTGCCGCCTTCGCCGATCATCACGGAGCGAAAAAGGGCGAGCCGTTTAAAGCAAAATTCGCCCCTCACCCCGGCCTCATCCCTACGGGACCTGGTCGTAAGGACGATTACATCGAGCAACTTCAGTTCGCCTATGATCTCGGCTTCCGTGCCTGGGAAGATAACGGCTTCTTTGGTCAAAAGCCTGAGATACAGGAAAAAGTCGCCGCCTTCATGAAGGAAAAAGGAATGGAATTTGGGGTCGCCGTGATCAGTAATGGAAAAGGCGCGATGTTTAACAAACCGACCGAAGACCAGACTTCCAAAATCAAGAAAGATCTTCTTAAAGGAGTCGAAGTGGCCAAGCGCACTGGGCAAACCAACATGACCTTCCTTGCCGGAGTTCGTGATGAGTCAATGTCACGCGAAGACCAGATTAAGGCCTCCGTCGATACCATGAAGATGTGCTGTGACCTCGTCGAAGAGCAGGGAATCATTCTCGCGCTTGAACCCCTTTCTCATCCTATCGGCGGGAAGCAACCACTTCTCCGCTCATTCGCGGACGGCCACCTTTTGGCAAAGCTTGTGAACCGTAAATCCTGTAAGCTCCTCGCTGATTTCTTCCACGAGGGCCAGATCGGAAATGGGGACAAGCTCGTCGCCAATGCCGAAGCCACTTGGGATCAAGTTTCCTACATTCAGTATGGCGCTTCTCCAGGTCGTAAAGAGCCAGGCACCGGAAACCTCGACTACACCGCCGTCACCAAATTCCTCCGTTCGAAGAACTTCACCGGAGTCATCGGCATGGAGCACGGCGCGAGCAAGAAAGGCAAAGAAGGCCTCGATGCCCTCATGGCTGCGTATCGTAAAATCGACGCGTAAGCGCTTACCGCCTCCTTCCACGGCGCGGCTTTTGGATTTCTGCCTGTAAGTTTGCAGGCAGTCCACTGGTCGCGAGCCATGCCTTAGCTGCTTCCGGATTTCGGCTGAAGAAAATCTGCCCGCTTCTGGTAAGCGAGCGCTCACGGAGTTGGGGGTCGCTGATCTCATTGGCCCAAGCGATCGCAGTCTCGGGTTCTTGGGCGGCAAGGCCCACTGCAAATCCACTGATGGCAGAATCTCGCTTGGGAGAACTCGGCATGTTGACGAGATACGTTCCAGCGGCCACCGGATCTTTATCTTCCCAGTCATCGAAGGCGGAGTTCAGCGCCGCTTTTTGACCGTCTCCCTCGGGAAGTCGATCCAGCCAGCTTACCGCCGAATCAGGATCACGCTCGGCCCACTCGCTACCGACTTCGCGCACTGCTTCTGCCGCATATTCTTCTCCTGCAAATTGCTCAATCCACACTGAAGCCGCAATGGGATTCTCCCTAACGTAACGTCCAGCAACTCGATCCATCGCGCGACCTTTCAGTGGCCCGTCAGCGAGCCCCTCGACCCAGACCGAAGCCTGCTCGTATCCACCTTCCCTCATCACCTCTCCTACCACGATCCCCATAAACCGCGCTGCATTTTCATTTCCTGCATCCGCCATCGCCTGCACGTATGCCGCGGCTTGCTCCTGATCACGATCCGCAAGACCTGCGACCAAACCACCCTCGAGACGCTCTTTCTCTTCCGTAAGATCCTCCGGAAGATTCGCGAGCATTGCAATTGCGCCATCGGGATCGACCGCAGCCCAACCACTCATGAGCGATTCTAAATCACGCTTATTTCCTAGCGCGGCAGTGTTAAAAGCCTCCTCACCGCCGAGTGCTCCCCAAGTATAATTGAAATCTCGAATCTCCTGACCTCGAGCTCCCAGCGCAGTTAATTGCTCACGGATCTGTGGAGCATTTTCTGCCGTCACCGAGTCAAGTAGCTTCGCAAAAGCCATCCGTCTCACAATGGGGTTTGGATCGGTAAAAGCCAATTTTGCGAGCGCATCTGGATCACCTGCAGGGAGCTTCTTAGAAAATGAATCAGTCACCGAACTCTCGGCAGCGAGCCTCTCGGCGCGTGTCCGGAAAGTTCCTCCACCCGCTGATGACAAAGAGTCCGGACCACGCTCCGAGACACGCACTACCGAGCCATTTGCTCCTTGCTGCCCCTGAGTATTTTTATTGGTTTGGGAGTGAAATTTCGAGCCTAAGATCGAGCCTAAGACAAAGGCTCCAAGTGTTCCAGCGGCCCAAAAACCTTGCGTTTTCAAGGAATTAAGTTTCATCAGCTGCCCTATACGGATGAACAGAGCCACTTTTATCTGAGATCATCCGCGCCGCTTCACAAGCGGAGTAATTTAAATTTTTATTCATCGTTCGTGATAAAGCTCACCTTGGTCGTCTTTTGGAAAAAGGCCATCCCGAGATCAGGGTGAATGGCCGCTAGACCATAGATCATCGAGGAGTAATCAATCGCTTCGATGCGATGCGCGCGCCAAGCCGGGTTATCCACGCTGAAGCGCGGGAGAAGCTCGCCAACTGGAGTCTTCAACCGCCGAGTGGATTCGCGGTAAATCTTCAAGAGATGATCTTTCGCCTCAGGATAGACGGGCAAGAATCCCGCAATAATATGGGGACTTACCACCGCGGTGGGATTATTCAAAAAGGAATCGGCATGATAGCCGCGATCCGGGGTCCCCCCTGCTCCACAGCCCCAAAGCTCAGCAGAATTTGTGTGCTTCGTCATCGCCCGTTGATCGGCACGAGCTTGGGCGAGGCAGAATTTTTGATACTGGCGATCAGTCGCACCGGCATGACTCAAGTAAAAAGGAAACTGGAGCGCAAAAGAGGATAAAGCTTGGTAGCGCGGCTCACTAGCAATATCTAAGCCATCGAGCTTAAAGCTGGGTAAGTCATTAATCCCGATGATTTGGCTCTTTCCCGTTTTGGCGAGCTGCTGCGCTCGAATAAACTCCGCGAGAATAAGATACTCGTTGAAAAGCTGGGTCACTTTCGCTCCCTTGCCATTTTCCATTACCATAAAAAGCTGGCGCCCGTCCTGTGAAACCAAGGCAGCTGACCAATCGATGGAATTCCAAAGCTGGTCCGCTTCGTGATGAATCCTGGGATCAGAAAAATGATTCCGACAAGCCAGGACGCCGGCCACCAGAATTGCGGTATCGATCGTGGAGCACTCGGACTTCGAAGTGCCGGTATCACTCTGAAAAAAATGGCGGAAAAAGCCAGTAGAATCCCGCCCGATTTTCGAAAGTGCACGAATAGTTATCAGTGCCTTTTTTTCCGCATCAGGATCGCGCCCTAACTGATCATCCATACACAAAGCAACCAATCCCACACCCACTGCTGCGATTGAGCATCGCTTATTTTGCGCTCTGCCAATCAGGTAAGCGTCACGGTAGTAGCCCTCCGGAGTCCGTTGAAGCTCATCGTAATAGTCGAGGGATGCATGGAACAACTCCGAAAGTTCACCCAATTTCTCAGACGCACTCAGCGGAGCCACAGTCCAGAGAATGAGCTGGTAGAAAAGAAAATGACTCACCCACCCTGCTACCAGATCATGCCGAGGTCTCATTTAAACCGTGCAAATATCAACCGCTTCGCTGAGTGAGGTCATCGGGTCGTTCTTCGGCACAAATTCCTGACCAAGGTAACCCGCGTAACCGATCTTAGCGAGAGCCTTGCAAATGCCTCGGTAGTTCAGCTCTTGGTCATCACCGATTTCGTTACGACCTGGGACCCCTGCAGTGTGGTAGTGAGAAATGGCATCCTTATGCTTGGTGAACGTCTGGATGCAATCGCCCTCCATGATCTGCATATGGTAGATATCGTAGAGGAGCCTAAAGCGATCTGATCCGACTTCGTTGACGAGGTCCGCGCCCCACTGAGTGCGATCGCACATGTAGTCTTTATGGTTCACCTTGGAGTTTAAAAGCTCCATCGAAATGGTGATGCCGTGCTCCTCAGCAATCGGCATGATTCGCTTCAGTCCGGCGGCGCAATTCTTTAGACCAGTAAGATCATCCATTCCCTCGCGGTTTCCAGAAAAGGCGATGAGCTGAGGGACGTTTCCAGCAGCTTTAGCTTTGGGGATGCAGTCTTTATAAATCTCGTAAAGGGTGTCGTGGTTCTCGGTGCGGTTGAAGTTCTTCGGAATGCTTCCGATGCCTTTGCGTGGACGAATCCGGCCCATCGCGCACTCGAGGCCATGCTTCTTCGCCGTCGCCCAAGCGTCTTCGAAGAGAATCTCCACCGACTCGATCCCGAGCTTCTTCACTCCCACACAAAACTTTTCAAGCGGGATTTTTCCAAAACACCAATGGCAAACCGAGTGCTTAAACCTCGCAGAAGAACCGGTGGCTTCATCTGCAGCTTTAACTTGCGAGCCCATGGCCGTGAAGAAAGCAGCGGTTCCGGTCGAGAGAGTAGCGAGTGATTGTCGGCGATTCATAACGCTGTTAATTCACCATAAACTACGAATATCTGTCGAGGAACTTGAATCACTATAATTTAAACGATTCCTCCTGACTGCCCCAGCCTCGGATTTATAAAAGTGCGTATTCACCTGAACTACTCCTCCCTCCCTATTAATTCGCCACGATGTTGACGAGCTTTCCGGGGACGACGATGACCTTACGGATGGTTTTTCCGTCGGTGTGGGTTTGGACGTTTTCGTCGGCGAGGGCGGACTTTTCGGCATCTTCTTTTGAGACATCGGCAGGAACCATGATGCGGGAACGGAGCTTACCGTTGACTTGGACAATGAGCTGGATCTCCGATTCGACGAGGAGGCTTTCGTCGAGCTCAGGCCAGGTTTGTTCGCTGAGAAGTTCGCTTTCTCCGAGGAGGGCGTTGATCTCTTCTGCAAGGTGAGGCGCGAAGGGGCTGAGGAGCTTAAGGAAGGTGAGGAAAAGGTCCTTGGGGACTTCCGCGGCGGCGGTGTAGGCGTTGGTGCACTCCATCATGGCGCTGATGGCGGTGTTGAAGCGGAGCGAGTTGATCGCTTCTTCAACACGCTTGATCGTTTGGTGGGTGATCTTGGTCAGAGCTTGCGCTCCCTCACGGTCGTCCGCATCGGCGTTTTCACCTTCGGTGATTTTTCCGCTCAGCTGCCAGTTGCCTTCGGCGTCTTCCGAGCAGGCGACGCGCCAGACTTTTGCGAGGAAGCGGTGAACACCTTCGACGCCTTTCATGGCCCAAGGTTTGTCCTGGTCGAGAGGGCCCATGAACATTTCGTAGAGGCGGAGGGCGTCAGCGCCGTAGTTTTCGACGACGTCATCGGGGTTAACGACGTTGCCGAGGGACTTGGACATTTTCTGTCCGTCTTCGCCCATGATGAGGCCGGGGGCGAAGTATTTTTTGAAGGGCTCCTTGGACTTGAGGTGGCCGAGGTCGTTGAGGACTTTGTGCCAGAAGCGGGAGTAGAGGAGGTGAAGGACGGCGTGTTCTTTACCGCCAACATAGAAGTCGACGAAGCCGTCTTCGTTGCCCCAGTAATCTTCGTTCTCGGGAGAGATGAAGTGGTCGGTATTTTGGGGGTCGCAGTAGCGGAGGTAGTACCAACAGGAGCCGGCCCATTGGGGCATGGTGTTGGTCTCGCGCTGAAGTTTGTCGGAGTAGTTGATCCAGTCGGTGCAGTTGATGAGTGGTCCGCGGGGGTCGCCGGTGGGCTTGAAGTCCTCCATCTCGGGTTGGAGAAGGGGGAGTTCGGATTCGGGAACGGCGGAGTGTTGGCCGGTTTCCTTGTCCCAGAGGAGAGGGAAAGGCTCACCCCAGTAACGCTGACGAGAAAAGAGCCAGTCGCGGAGTTTGAATTGGATTTTCTGGGTGCCTTTGCCGTTTTCGGAGAGCCAGTGAATGATCTTCTTTTTGGCGTCCTTAGTTTTGAGGCCGTCGAGGAAGCCGGAGTTGATGGCGGTGCCGGGGTCGGTATAGCCCTGCCAGTCCTGGTCGTCATTTGGCTGAACGACTTGAAGGATGGGGAGGTCGAATTTTTCGGCGAATTCGAAGTCGCGAGAGTCATGCGCGGGCACGGCCATGATGGCTCCGCTGCCGTAGCCCATCATGACGTAGTCGGCGATCCAGACGGGGATTTTTTTGCCATTAACGGGGTTGGTGGCGAAGGATCCGGTGGCGACTCCAGTTTTTTCTTTGTCGAGGCCGCGCTCCATGTCGGACTTGGAGGCGCAGGTGGCGATGTATTTTTCGACGGCGTCTTTTTGCCCGGCGGTGGTGATTTCTGCCACCAGCGGGTGCTCGGGAGCGAGGACCATATAGGTGGCGCCGAAGAGGGTGTCGGGGCGGGTGGTGAAGACGGTGATGTCATTGCCTTCGACATCGAAGGTGACTTCGGCACCTTCGGAGCGGCCGATCCAGTTGCGCTGGAGGGCTTTGATGGACTCAGGCCAGTCGAGGGGCTCGAGTTCATCGATGAGGCGCTGGGCGTATTTGGTGATGCGGAGCATCCACTGACGGAGAGGGCGACGTTCGACGGTCTCACCTTTCGCTTTCCATTCTTCGACTTCCTCGTTGGCGAGGACGGTGCCCATGCTTGGGGACCAGTTGACGGGGGCTTCGTGGATGAAGGCGAGGCGGACGTCATCGATTTGGGCTTGGGTCCAGCCTTTGGCTTCGAGCTCGGAGACGGGCTTGGCTTTTTGGTCTTCGTCGCAGAAGTAGGAGTTGTAGAGCTGGAGGAAAATCCACTGGGTCCAGCGAACGTATTTGGGATCGGTGGTGTTGACTTCGCGGTCCCAATCGTAGCCAAATCCGAGTTCTTGGAGCTGGCGGCGGAAGTTGTCGATGTTGGCCTCAGTGGTGACTCGCGGGTGTTGGCCGGTCTTGATGGCGTATTGTTCGGCGGGGAGTCCGAAGGCGTCCCATCCCATGGGGTGGAGGACGTTGAAGCCGTTCATGCGCTTGTAGCGGCCGACGATATCGGTAGCGGTGTAGCCCTCGGGATGGCCAACATGGAGGCCTGCTCCACTCGGGTAAGGGAACATGTCGAGGATGTAGTATTTTGGCTTGGACGCATCGAAGCCTACCTCACCGGGACCGGGAGTGCGGTAGGTTTTATTTTCGGCCCAGTGGGACTGCCATTTGGGTTCGAAGAGGTCGAAGGGGTAAGGCTTGCGTTTCTCGGACATGTGTTGGGGGGAGAAAAGGCAGAATTAAGGGGAATGGCACGCAAAAAAGCGAAGGGGCGGGGGGTTCAGCGTGGTGAGGTGTTTTGACAGAGGTGTTTCCGTAGATCGGAAGCGAGTCCTGCCGCTGGTCATCGGTGAGTAGGAAGATGATACTTGGCTATTCGGCTTGAGCGAAAGAAACGAGAAATGAAAAAAAAGCGGATCATGGGAGTTGAGTGCGAGTTTTGGGGCAACGATCAGGTATTAAAGAGATGACCGTTCCTATCACGAAATCGAAAGCATTATTATTACTCGGAGTTTTTTTGGGCTCTCCTCTTTCTCTGGCGCAGGAGGAGAAGCTCTTATTTGAAGATCATTTCGAGCGGAAGGAAGCCGATGACACAAAAGAGGAGATCGGGAACGGATGGTCTTCGAATAGCCAGAAACGGGCAAAGGGAAATAAACAGGTCGATCTCAAAGATGGCGCGATGCACATCACCTTTCATCCAGAGGCTGATCACGCGGTTTCGGTGGTTCATCCGGCGGAGTTTCAAAATGGCAAAATCACCCTCCGCTTCATGCTTCCAAATAAGGAGGATAGCTTAGGACTGAATTTTGCAGATTTAAAATACAAGAAGGTTCACGCTGGTCACTTGTGCATGGCAAAAATTGATACCCATGCGGTTCAGCTCAATGATCTCAAGACCGGAGTGATGGACCAAGAAATCCGGGTGGCGAGGCAGGCGAAAAAACTCACGCCGGAGCAACAAAAAATGCTCAAGACCAAGACGAAGCGTTTTAAAAATAAGATCGAACCAGGAAAGTGGCATCGCCTTGAGATCACGATCATCGACGATACGATGGCCCTCTCGATCAATGGCGTGCAGGTGGGGGCATTTTCTTCTGAAGGAATAGCTCACCCAACCAAGCGCACTCTCCGTGTGGCCGTGCCGAAGAAAGCGATCATTGATGACATTAAAGTTTACGCGCTCAAATAATGAAAAAGCCGCCCTTCAGAGAATAGGCGGCTTTAAGGTTCAGGAGTTGTCTATTCTCTTATCGACGATGCGAACGCTGAGCGCTCCCAGAAGATCGGCCGCTGCTTGATGGAGCGGGCTGCGATTTCGGGGCAGGGGCAGAGCGTGGAGCACTACGAGGAGTAGGTGCTGAACGGGTAGGCTGAGGTCTCACCGATGGCTGACGAGAGATAGACTGGTGAATCCGAACCGGCTGAACACTCGCCGAATTAAGCTGCGTGCTTGAGCGGTAGGAAGCACTCCGTTCTATCCGGGGATAAGAGGAAGTCGACCTCGGCGAGCTGCTCACATCAGTCGGTTGTCGCTTTCCACGATAGCGCGGCTGGTCGGAACGATTCGACCCGCTAGCGTGGCTCGAGCTATTCGAATGGCTGTGGGTGCGGTGGTTTTTATAATGCACACGATTGAGAGATGAAGGGCAGGCTACCGGACGGCCGGTGCGATAGCCGGTTGGGTAAACAGCAGTGGTGTAACGACGTGGCGCTGTATTGCAGTAGCTGCGACTGAGTGGATTGTAGTATCGGCGGCAGCGATAATCGTAGTAACTTCGACGATAAGGGTCATATCCCCAATAGCTATTACTGGTGCGAATCAGGCCAACATGGGCCGTGGTGTAACTACCACCATAGGAGCTGTATCCGGAGCCAGAATTATAATGATCGAAGTCCGTGCAGGACGACAGGAAAAGGGCGGCTGCGATGCCTACGAGCATATTCAAAAAGATTTTCATATCAGTGGTATGACGGAGTTGAGGTAAGGGTTATTCAGTTAAGAATCTATTTTTTAATCGCGCTGTAAATCAGGGGCTTAAGTCCATGCTCAAGATTCCAATTATAAGGCATCGTCTGCTCCATCGTGACCACGATGAGGTGATCTTTAGGCGAAATCCAGTAATGCGTGCTTGCAGCGCCCCCCCAGCCATATTCGCCGAGCGCAGCATGAGGATCCCAGCGATCGTCTTCCCGGTATTTTACGGAAAATCCGAGACCAAAGCCGGTGCCATGACGTTGATCATTTTCACCAAAAGAAATGCACTCGATACTCCGGGGAAGCTGGTTGGTGCGCATCAGCTCCACGGTATCTTCACGAAGATATCGGATTTCATTGAGCACTCCCCCATTTGCGATCATTTGAAGGAAAATGGCGTAATCTGTCGTGGTGGAAACAAGGCCACTCCCCCCACCCTTAAATACGGGGTCTTTGAGGTAGCTGCTATTTTCAGCTGAATCTGCAATGGTCAGCTTCTCTTTACGCTTTCGGTATTGGACCGCGAGGCGATGAGCTTTTTCTGCTGGAACTTGGAAAAAAGTATCGGTCATTCCGAGCGGAATAAGCAGCTTATCCTGCAGCACTTTTTCAAATGGCTGCTGAGCCGCGCTCGCGATGACCGCAGCAAGCACATCAGAACTCAACCCATAAACCCAGCGCTCTCCAGGTTGATAAAGGAGCGGAAGCGGCGCGACGGACTCGATCATTTGAGCGAGTGGGGCCCCACGATTTGAGACGCCGTTTTCACGGTAGATCTTCCCAAGTGGACCGCCCCAGCTGTTTCCATATCCCGATGTGTGCCGGAGAAGATCACGAACGGTGGTATTTCGAAGTGCGGCTTCTTTTTCCGTTTCACTGAGAAGAACGCTTTGACTTTTCAAAGAGGGCAAATGCAATCCAATGGGGTCATCAAGCGTCATCTTCCCCTCTTCACAGAGCATGAGAGTGGCCGCAGAAGTGAGCCCCTTTGTCATGGAGTAGATCCGAAACAAGGTATCTTTTTCCATCGGCAGCTTCTTCTCGCGATCTCGGTGACCAAATTGCTCATGGTAAACGATCTCGCCGTGACGCATCACGAGAACCGATCCTCCCACGAGCTTTTCCGCCCCGATCATCTCCTCGACTGCAGGCCGAATCTTCGCGAGCTCAGAAGTGGACATTCCCTGCACCAAAGAATCTTCCTGAGCGTTCAGGGTGCAGAGCATAAAAAATGTAGCAAAAAGACGCATTCCAAGACCTTATGGAAATCCGCCCTCGAATCGACCCCAAAAAACAAGAGACCTTTCTCATTGGTTGCGACGTTATCCCTCAGTAAAACTCTTTTATGAAACTCTCATACATCGCTCCACCCGCCATCGCCTTGATAGCCTCAGGGATTTGGCTAGGCCTGCAGCACCAAGAGATCACAGAACTCGTTCATAAAACGAGCATGATCAATGAACGCATCGAGGTGGTTAATCGCGGAAGTCAGGCAAGCCACTCCTCAGAAGCGGATGAAAAAGCAGCGGATCTTCCCAAAGAACTTCTTCTGGAGAATGGCAGTCTAGACTGGGCTGCCCTCGCCAGATTCATGACCAATAATCACGGCAATGGGATGCCCAAAAACATCCGCACCATGATTAAGCTTGAGCAAAAGCTGATGGAGCTAGAGGTGAGCGACATCAAAAAAGCTCTAAAACTCATCAAGCGGCTCCAACTCTCGGCCCCGCAAAGAGAAGCCCTTCAAAACACCATCGGGCGGGTCTTCATTCAGAAAGAACCGAAAACCGCCCTCGCCTATTTCGAGGATAACCTGAACGATGACCATAGCGCCCTCACTTGGATGCTACGAGAAGCGGTGGGCAAATGGGCAAAAGAAGAACCACTCGCGGCACTTGCTTGGTTTGATGAGCAAAAAGCTAAAGGGGCTTTTGAAGCAACGAAACTTGACCCCAATGCGGGAGCCGAAAATGAATATGCTTCGCAAATTTACTCGGCGCTGCTGCTGAGTGATCCTGCCCAAGTTGATGCGCGCCTCTCGATATTACCAGATCGTGAAAAGGAAAGGCTGCTTCAAAATGCCGCGCTCTGGAGCGGCACTCCTGAAAAAGAAAATGCTTATTTCGACCTCGTGCGCCGGAATCTTGGAGAAGGACAACAAGCACAAATCATCGGTGGAGCACTGGTGCTCCCTCTCATGCGCGGGGGTGATCTCGATGCTGTTTCTGAAAAACTTTCATCCGCTAAAATCTCAGATACCGAGAGGCAAGCGGGCATCGAAAAAGTCAGCCAACATTTCGCACGACCGTGGAATCGGTCAGCCTTCGACCTCAAGGAAACCTACGCATGGTTTGGGAAAGAAGCTCCTGATCAGCAACTCGAACTCACCGCAAAAACGTATGCGCACTATGGAAATCATCGAAATACCAATTTCGAAGCAACGTTTCAGGAAGTATCCGCTCTCGCCGCTGAGACCGGAAACCCTGAACTGCTCATTCATTTCGCAAACGGCTTAGAACGCCGCGAGGAGCAGCTCAACTCCATCAAAGATGAAGGACTCAAATCTTCCCTCTCTGAAATCATTCATAATCTCCCCGAATAAACTCCTCCCAGCTTTTCGCCATGACCTACTCCCTCCTGATCTCCGCACTCATCATCGGAATCGCAGCATTTATCGGGCTTCCTCGTCAGAAAAAGCTCAAAGAACTCCGCACCGAATGGTCGACTCTTCAAGAGACCTGCGCGAAGTATGATATTTCCGATAATCCAACTTCTGAATTCGTCCTTTCAAAGCTCTCAGAGCGTCGCAAGACAAAGGTCCGGACAGAGAAAGTCGATACCTTTTCAGAAGAGCTCATCACCTTTATGAAGGAGATGAAAGAGGCTCAGAGAAATGGAGAAGTCGATCGCCTCGATTCCCGTAGGCGTGGGATGGAAATTTTTTCACGCATGATGGAATTTTCACCAGGCGAGATTAAAAGATTAGTGGAAAATATCACCTCTGACACTTCGATCGACAATCGTAGTAAGACCGAAATGGTCATGATGTCGGTTATGACTCTCAGTCAAGAAGACCCTCTCACCGCACTCGCTATCATCTCCGAGACCAAAGATACTCTCCTGAAGGGTAATCGGATGTCTCAGCACTTTATCGGATTTGCACTGGGACAGCTCGCTGCGGATGACCCCACCGCCGCCATGGAATGGCTCAAGAATCACCAAGATGAAATCGGCGGAGTGAGTAGTGACCTAAAGAAGGAAATCATCTCGGGAGCTGCGCAGCAGAACCTGAACACCGCCTTCTCTCTCTTGAGCGAGATGGAATTTGATGATTCGGAACGGCCATATTACCGCCTTGCGATGAATGTCACCTTGGAAAACGCGACTGACTACATCACCGAAGTTCGGAGCCTCGATGGCACCCTTGAAGAGAAAAAGAAAGCCTTCAGCGCGCTCTCAACTTCTACGATCTGGAAAGATTTTGAGACTGCAACGGCGTGGATGGCTGAAGCTCAATTAAAGACCGCGGAAAAAGAATCACTCATTTCCGGAATCCATTATCACTCCACGAAAGGAGAGATCACCCAATGGCTTGATTGGCTCCACTCCGAGAATAATGTGGTAGCGAAAAAACAGGGAGAATCACTGATCAGATCTTGGACACACGAGGATTTTCGCGCCGCTGGAGAGTGGGTCAATGGCTTGGAGCTAGGAGCTCGCCGTGATGATGCCGCATATCATTATGCCTCAACTTTACGCACTCACGAACCAGAAGCCGCCCGTGTCTGGGCCGAGACTCTCCCAGACAGCGAACGTAAAACTAAGCTCCTCAATGACATCGAGGCAGCGAAGCAGGATTAAAAATCGAGGTAGATTTCCGTCCGGCGATTCGCACGTCGGCCGCTCGGGTCATCTTCCCCTTCCTCGGTAACGTTTGGACGACGCGGTTTCGCCTCGCCTTCAGCAAGCGTGACCATTTGAGCAGGTGGGACTCCAACAGAAAGAAGATACGTTTTCACCGCTTGGGCCCGCTTCGCGGAAAGACGTCTGTTATAGTCATCTGATCCCAAGGCGTCGGTATGACCAGAGAGCGTGAGCTTTTTAGCGGCATCCAGCTTTAAAAGCCCTGCCACAATATCGAGCTGGCGTGTCGTCCGAGGAGTGAGCCCTTCTTCATCGAAGCCGAAGTAAAGGATCAGGGTATCACCTCCGGTAGGATTTTTCACCAATGGGGTGTAATGGACATCTCCGCCTGCCACTCGGGTGGCATAATCTACCAGAAGTTGATCGAGATTCACCTCCGTCACGCGCCAAGGGGTCACACCATCTGGACGCTGCACATTGATGCCAAATTCCGCAGCACGCTCGCCACTCTGATTTTCAACATGAGCCATAAAACCCGCCGTTCTTTCAAGGCTAAACATTACGCGTAACGGCTTCTTCTCACGGAGTTTGTATTTCGCTTCCTCAAAGATGATGCAGAGACCTGCGATCTTAGCATCTGAAACCTTTTCAGGATCGACGAAAGATTTAGCATCATCAAAATTCTGCTGCAAAGCAGAGGTAAGAAAGGCATCGGTGATCCCAAGCGCATCCACAAAAAGGGCACGACGGATGATCTGACCATCTTCATACACTGGAGGGACATTCAGTGATTCGACGGACCATGCTCCGGTCTCCTTCCGAGAAAGATCAAAGTAGATACGCGCTCCAACCTCATTATCGAGGTTCAAGGCCCAACGAGCACGGCGGTTCGCTTCTAGTTCGCCAATCTCACTTACGGGGTGCATCTGATTGAGCTTCAACTTTCCAGCATCGGCCAAGGCGCGAAGCCCAAGAAGGTGGCTCTCATTCAAAGCATTCCTTCCGATCAAAGTTGCCGCATCCTCAAATTCTTGCGCCTCTAAGCTTTTACCAATTTTCTGAAGAAGCGCCCTAGGATCGAGCTCAGCAGTCCCCATACCGGCAGCAGTGAGAATCTCGGCATTTGTTTTTTTCTTCGTTTCCTCTTCTCCAGAGGGGAGAGCGTTGGGAGAAACGCTCGGTTCTTCCAACGGATCATCTAGAAGCTCATCCTTTTCTAGAGCCATCTCACTCTGTTCTAAGTCAGGCTTTCCTGTTTCAGTGGCGTCACCAGATTGGGGAGAACACTGAGTCGTAAAAAGCCCAACCAAAAAGAGACCAATAGCGATCACTCCAAGAAAAAAATACAGCCCGAAATTCGAGCGGGGCTCATCCGTATAATATGTGCTCATAGAAAACTGATCGTGAGTTGGGGCTAAACATTCTTCAGTCTGAAGGAGCCCGAGGAACCTGCGGGAGATCAATCCGCACGCTACGGCGGCCTCTCACAACTAGCAAGTTCGTTTGCTGAACCGCTGCAGTAGCCACAAGCTTCAGCATGAAATCTTGCTCATTTTGAATACGAGATCCATTAATCTCAAGAATTAGATCGCCAGGAAGGATCCCTTTTTGCTGTGCGTATGAGTCTCTGAGCACTTGTTTGACAATCACTCCGCCGTAGGCCCGACGAGTGCTTTGCACTTGAAGACCAATCGCGTTAACAATCACTTCATCGGACGCCAACCGCCCTGTGCCGACTGCATTTTCAGAGGCGCCGAACGGATTCGCCTCTTTCACAACAGCCTTAATATTTACCACTCCGCTCCCTCGCCAGACACTCACGATGACCTCTTCATCAATCCTACTCCGTTGGACTTTCCCAATAAATTGACGAGCGTTTTCCACTCCTTCACCAGCGTAAGCGGTGACGATGTCATTTTGTTTAATCCCAGCCAAAGCCGCAGGAGAACCCGGACTCACATCCCAGATGAAGACGCCTCTGCCCTGATAGTCGAAGACATTACGCAAATGCTGATTTAAGTCACGTGCCTGAATTCCTAAGAAGCCATAAACGGGGCGTCCTTTTTCCAAAATATGCGTCATGGTGCGGA
Source organism: Akkermansiaceae bacterium (assembly GCA_039768255.1). Lineage (GTDB taxonomy): Bacteria > Verrucomicrobiota > Verrucomicrobiia > Verrucomicrobiales > Akkermansiaceae > SW10. Next base: position 55,499 of record JBDNAW010000019.1, read on the forward strand.
CAACATCGTTTGAAGGAATGGAAAATCCAATCCCCCCAAAACTCGGATCATCACGATTGGTAGTCCAAATGGAGGCATTGATCCCAATAATTTCTCCAAGGTGATTCAATAAGGGGCCACCGGAATTTCCCGGGTTAATGGCCGCGTCTGTCTGAAATTTATCGCCCTGCCCGTCCGAGAATGATCGATCACGTGCAGAAATTCGGCCGGTCGTCACAGACTCTTGAAACCCGTAGGGATTTCCTACTGCGATCGCAAGCTGGCCCACCTTCACCTGATCCGAGTCCGCAAATTTCAATGGTTTAAAAACTTCGCCCGGTTGCCCTTTAATTCGTAAAACAGCGATGTCCACAAGGGGATCGGAATCGATAAGAATTGCGGGAAGGCTTCGCCGATCATTGAGAGTCACCCGAATTTCTTGATGCCCAGCGATGACGTGATGGTTCGTAACAACATGTCCTTCAGAAGAAATAATCACCCCAGATCCTAAACCGGGAGTCACATGGCTTCGCTCATAAACCCGACCTCCAAAAGGATCGAGAAAGCGCTCTTTTTTAATAAGCTTGGTATCGATACTTACCACTGAAGGAACCACGGCATCGACCAATTTTGTCATCTCCTCGTTCACCCGTACTAACCCAGGAACCTGGCTCGCATCGAGAGCGGACTCCGAGGCCAAGGTGGCATTTTCAGGCGAATATTGCTGAGGGTCCCGCTTTTCGCCGATGCCAAAGATCGGGTGTCCATCACGCCATGCGCGAAAGACATACACACTCAAAAAAGCGACCGCAAAGACCAGCCCGAGCACAAAAATACGCTTAATGGTATCACTCATGATTTATAAAGGGTGCGATACTATGACCGCTGAAAGGGAGATTATCAAAAAGGAAAATTCACCCTGCTTTCTCGATAAAAAGCGGATTCCGGTGAACATCTTATCTAAGAAACACTCTCAGCCTCAGCATTCTTGCAGCACTTTCAGAAATGGAGCCAAATACTTATCCGCTTTTGCTTCCCCAATTCCCTTCACCAGAAGTCCTGCCTCCATCGTAGTTGGGCGGAGTCGAGCGAGATGTTCGAGGGTCTCATTAGAGAAAATGACATAAGCTGGGACACGATGTTCTTTGGCGAGACTACTACGCACATCACGAAGCTTTTCAAAAACTCGCGCATCGAATCCCATGTCTTCAAGGTTCACTTCTTCCCTCTCAAACCCAGATGCTCCAGGCCATTCGAGCGCGTAGCTCGTTTCGTCTTTCATCACACGATCACCACGTTCGGAGAGAGTCACTAGTGGGAATTCTCCCTTTTGAGTCACAATGAGCCCACCTTGATGAAGACTGCGAAATAAGGCATTGAGGTATGCGGTTCCTTCTTCTTTAAGCAAGCCGTATGTCTTAAGTTCATTGAGATGGGCACGCTGGATTTCTTGGGACTTACTCCCCACGAGCATCTGGATGATCCGCCCTTTTCCAAAGCGTCCTTCCCAACCGGTCGCAGTCCGGCGGGACATCCGCGCAACACCACTAAGAAATTTTCTGACGATGAGAGATTCTTCCTCAGTCGGAGCACGACGCTCACTATGCTCCTCACCGAGACAGACATCGCAGCTACCGCAAAGCGGAGCGTTCACCTCGCCAAAGTATTCGAGGATCCACTGTTGTCGGCAGGTGTTCGAATAACAAAGCTGCACCATCTGATCGAGCTTCTCGCGATCTCGCCTCTCCTTCTCTTCGAGTGATGCTTCATTGACTTGAAGATCGCGCGTGAGGACCTCGGGTTGTAAAAGCCGCGTCCCTTTCGCACGTGATCCCGGCACATCGAACCGCTCTACCCAGCGCCCTCTCATGAGATGGCTAAGCGCACTGCCGAGCGCCATCGCATTCTTCGCTCCGATCGCTTCTTTAATCTCATCCAACGTCCGCACAACCTCAAAATTCTCATCCGCATCATTAAGCAAGAATTGATAAAGTTCTCGAATCAACTGCGCCCCCGGATTCACTCCTTCGATGAAGAAATCCTGCGTTCGAGTATCGGCATAATTGAAAAGAAGATCACAAAAAGAAGCCTCTCCATCACGGCCCGCTCGACCCGCTTCCTGATAATAAGCCTCCACGCTTCCAGGGATTTCAAAGTGAATTACAAAGCGCACATCAGGACGGTCGATTCCCATCCCAAAAGCATTGGTCGCCACCGCCACATCAGCCTCCCGTGCGATGAATTGATTCTGAGTTCGCTCGCGTTCCGTGTCAGTCATTCCGCCATGATACGCGACGCAGCTCACGCCCCAGCTGTGTAGCGTCTCCGCCACCTCCTCCACTTTTTTACGGGTGGCGCAGTAAACAATCCCCGTCTTATGCTGCCCGATGACTTTTTTCATCCGCGCATATTTCTGCGCCACTTTCTCAACCGGCGTGATGGTGAAGCTCAAGTTCGGCCGCTCGAACCCACTGATCCGCTCAAAAGGATCACGCAGCTTCAGCACCTTCCGAATGTCATCCCGCACAACCGGAGTCGCGGTCGCGGTCAAGGCGATGCATTGCGGACGGCCGAGTGCATCCAGTGCATTGCCGAGGCGCATGTAGTCTGGCCGGAAATCATGTCCCCATTGGCTCAGGCAGTGCGCTTCATCAATTGCCACCATCGTCACTTTTACATCCTTCAGCGCGCTCATGAACGAGCCCGCCTTGAATCGTTCCGGCGCGATGTAAACGAGCGAGTAATCTCCACGCTTCATTCCATCGAGACGTTTCCGCTGCTCTTCCCAACTCAGGGTTGAGTTGATGAACGTCACTGGCACTCCGCGCTTCTCTAGCCCATCGACCTGATCTTTCATCAACGCGATCAGCGGGCTCACCACCAACGTGACGCCCTCGCGGCAAAGCGCCGGAAGTTGATAACAAAGCGACTTCCCTCCACCCGTCGGCATCACCACCGAGCCATCACGACCCGAGAGGATATCCTCCATCACGCTCTCCTGACCATCGAGGAAATCCTCGAAGCCAAAGACCTCTTTCAAGACCTCGCGTGCTTTATTGACTGTCGGCATTACGAGCATTCAAATGAACAGTCCCCCAACACACAAGAAAATCTCCACAAAATGACAACCATTCCGTTCAGATCCATACCCGTGGACAGAATACGACATGGTAGAACACCCGCTCTACCATTGACAGCCAGCGCCTTACTTCGGCACGCTTATCAGCATGCAGAATCTCGATTGGGTTGTCGTCATCTTCTATTTTCTTGGTCTCGTCGGAATCGTTTGGTGGTCGTCGCGGCAGCAGAAAACGACGGCTGATTTTTTCCTCGCGGGTCGTAATGCAGGGTGGTTCGTGGTGGGAACTTCCCTCTTCGCCTCGAATATCGGGTCGGAGCACATCGTAGGTCTCGCTGGAAATGGGGCGACGTCGGGAATGGCAATGGCACATTACGAACTCCACGCTTGGATCATGATCCTTCTCGCTTGGGTGTTTGTCCCTTTTTATTATCGCTCCGGGGTCTTCACCATTCCTGAGTTTTTGGAGAAGCGATTCGATTCCAAGACTCGCTGGATTCTCTCCGTGGTCTCACTCATCGCATACGTCTTCACCAAGGTTTCCGTCACCGTGTATGCCGGAGCAATCGTCTTCGAGGCACTTCTTCCAGAGCTTCCAAACGCCTTTTGGATCGGGGCCTTAACTACGGTGATCTTGACTGGAGTTTACACCATTTTCGGTGGTTTACGGGCGGTCATTTATACCGAGGTCGCTCAGACTGCGCTCCTTCTGATTGGCTCGGTTTGCATCACTTGGATCGGGCTCAACAAACTCGGGGGCTGGGGAGAGCTTCAGGAAGCTTGTTCGGCGAACAAAGAGCAATTCGCGCTCTGGCGTCCGCTCTCTGACCCCGACTTCCCTTGGCTTGGAATTCTCATCGCCTCACCTGTGATCGGCATTTGGTATTGGTGTACTGATCAATACATCGTGCAACGCACCCTCGCCGCGAAAGGGCTTCGCGATGCTCGTCGCGGCGCGCTCTGGGGTGGCTTTTTGAAAGTCTGGCCAGTCGCCATTTTTCTCATTCCCGGACTCATCGGATGGGCCCTGCACCAGCGGGGCGATCTCGCCATTCCGCTCAAGGCCGATGGCAGCCTCGAAGGTGATCAGGTCTTCCCACAACTCGTTTCCAGCCTCCTTCCGGTTGGTCTCCGCGGACTCGTGGTGGCCGGGCTGCTCTCGGCACTGATGTCATCACTAGCTTCTCTCTTTAATTCCTGCGCCACTCTCTTCACCGTCGATATTTATGAAAAGCTCCGTCCTGGAAAATCCGATGCTCAACTCGTGAAAGTCGGCCGCATCGCCACTGGAGTCGTCGTCCTCTGCGGGATCATCTGGATTCCCATCATGAAGGCGATGGCTGGAGGCGGCATTTATAAATATCTCCAATCGGTACAAGGTTATCTCGCACCTCCGATCACGGCAGTCTTCCTGCTTGGACTCTTTTTCAAGCGGATCAATGCCAAGGGGGCAAAAGTTGGCCTGATCGTAGGATTCATCCTCGGTATGGGAAAACTTGGAATCGAAGCCTACGTTTCACAGCGAGGAATCACCGAGGGACTTCTGGCAGACTTTGCTGGGTTCAATTTCCTCTACTACTCTGGCGTCCTTCTCCTGATCTCGATTGTCATCATTATTGCCGCTTCCTTGAGTGCTCCGGCACCGAAAGAGGAAGACCTCGCGGGGTTGACCTTTGGCTCTCTCAGTGATGAAGACCGCCGTGAAATCCGCGAGAGCTGGACCAAGTTCGATGTCATCCTTACCAGCCTCGTTCTCGTCATGGTGATCGGCGTTTATCTCTACTTTAGCTTCTGGTTGGGTTAAAATCTTCCATCCAAAAAACTGAGCTTTCGTTCTGCTACGCTCCGATGAAAGGTAATATTATGGGTGCGCTCACGCACTCTTGAACACGTTCGCCCTTGATGGAGAATCCCAGCTTGTAAGAACATTACGGCCTCTTTCGCTATCACATTTCGACTCTTGGCCGTTTGGCGTGATTCAGGTGAAACGAACGCTTTGAGAGGTTTGCTCGAAGAATGAAGGGTATTTTTTGAAGCTTTCTCTCCTAGCGGACCGCGAAGAGCGTTCCATCTTCACCACCGATGTAGATGGTTCCATTGGCGAAGCTTGGTGGAGCGATGATTGATTCGCCAAGGTCAAGCTGCCAAATCTCAGCACCTTTTTCTAAGCCAATGGCATAAAGGCGGCCATCACTCGATCCAAAGACAGCGGCATCATTGAAGAGAATCGGTGAAGATTCAACACGACCTCCGGTTTTAAATTTCCAGAGTGACTCGCCACTTACACGGGAGATGGCGTGGAGTTTTTTATCGCGACAGCCAATGACGACAAGATTGTCATCAATCGCTGGAGCACTCATGAAGGGAAACTTTCGATCTTTATAAGTCCAAGTGCACTCCCCTTTTTCGACATCAGCCGAGAGCACTTCATTCCCGTAATTCCCCCAAGCGACGAAGGTTCCAGCAGTAGCTACGGTGGAGACGATCTCGGCATCAGTCTCGATCTTTTTGACCGGCTTTCCGGTTCCGAGATCGAGAGTGTAGAGAATGCGGTCACAGCCACCGAAAACGATCCACTTCCCATCGACGATCGCTGGGGAACCATTGATGAACTCTTCGGTGACGTGCTGCCACACCACTGAACCATCATCAGCTTTGAGAGCGCGGCAGGTACCATCGTAACCATTGAGGATCACCCATTGATCGGAGCCACTCGGATCAGTGACAATGTTGACTCCAGCGGTGATTTTATCATCCGTCTCGTATTTCCATTTTTCCTCGCCGGACTTGAGATCGAGGGCGTAGAGGAAGGAGTCCTGACAACCGACGAAGACCGTGCCATCGTGAATCGCAGGCGCCGCTTCGAGGGCATCCTCATATTCTTTGCTCCAGACAGGCTTTCCAGTTTCAGCATTCAAAACTGAGAGGACTCCAAGATCATTTCCAAAGACCACAAAGCCATCTGCGACGATCGCCTCACCGACAATTGGACCTTCGGTTTTATAGGTCCACGCGATCTCAGGATCATTGATTACTGGATCACTCGTGGTTCCAGAAAGGCCAGCTCCACCACGGGCTACGGACCACGATTTACGAGTGAATTGAATCGCAGATTCTTCCGCTGCCGTAATTTTTTTCTGCTCCTTTTGACAAGAAAAGAGGAGCGGCATCAAGGCCAGTAAGCAGAGACGTTTCATAAGGCGTCACGATAAATAGCCTCAAAGTCATCTACATCCAAGCGGCGAGGATTAAATTGTGCCGTCCATTGAGCTACGGCCTCTCTCGCAATCTCGGGGATGGCTTTATGAGGAATGGCAGGTGTTTCCAACTCTGCCAACTCACGAAGCTGCTCGACCCATGAGATGAGATCCGGTTTGAGATCTTCATAAATCCCGCCAACTTCTTGAGAGTTCCAGCTCATCACGGTGGGAAGCATCGTAAGGACGGCATGGCCATGGATGATTCCGTAGCGCGCCGTCAGCGGATTCGCAGAAGCATGAGCGGCTCCTAGCATGGAAGCCTCGATTGCTTGACCCGCGAGGGCAGCGCCATGAAGCATCTCACCACGTTCTTCTGCAGTAGCACTTCCTTGAAGAACCGCCTCGATGACGGGCTCGATCTTTCGAAACGCGGCAAAAGAAAGCGCACGAGAATGACTTGTGCTTTTTGTGCAAACGGCACTTTCCAACGCATGAGAAAGGGCATCAAGCGCAGTGATGCGAGCCACCTTCAACGGCATAGAGGCGGTGAGTTCAGGATCAAGAATCACCGTCTTCGCAAGTGCGCGAGGATCACCGCAGGCCATTTTTTCGTGAGATTGATCACGACTCAAAACGGCGTAGCTTTGGCACTCGCTTCCCGTGCCCGCCGTTGTAGGAATGGCGATGAAAGGAAGCATTTGAGCCGCTGAGTCTAATCGATCATGACCTTGGTAATCGGACATTTTTCCACCTCCACTGAGTAGGAAAAGCGTCCCCTTCGCAGTGTCTAGTGAACTTCCGCCACCGAGACCAATCATGATATCAGGATTCTGCTCTCGGGCAAATTCCGCACAAGCCGCCACATCGGATTCTGTCGGATTCTCACGAACTTGATCATAAATCGTCACATCCTTCAGCGTCGCTGCGGCCCGTTCAACGTGCCCCGCCGCGAGTACGCCGAGATCGGTGACAATCAAAGCACGGCCCTGCACGTGCTCAACAAGCTGTGCAAGAGAACCAGAACCAGTAATAATGTGTTGCTCCATGAAGAATCTTCCCATGGATAACTAGCTTCACGAGCGTTTCCTTTCAGGAATGCGATCAAATTACGTGTTTACTCAGCCGCTTTTTCCTCAAGGAATTTTCCAACCCAGGCGATATCATAAGTCCCATTGATGAAATCGGGATGGTCGATGATTTCCTGCTGGAATGGGATGGTCGTCTTAATGCCGGTGATGCGGAATTCAGAGAGCGCACGCTTCATACGGGCTATCGCGACCTCACGGCTAGACGCAGTGACGATGAGCTTCGCAATCATCGAGTCATAATACGGCGGGACGGTGTAGCCTGAATAAACGTGGGTATCGACGCGAACGCCTTTCCCACCTGGGGCATACCAAAGATCAATGGTCCCGGGACTTGGTGTGAAATTGTTGTAAGGATCCTCGGCGTTGATCCGGCACTCGATCGAGTGACCACGCGGAGAAGCCTCAAGAACGTGCTCAGACATCGGCATCCCAGAAGCGATTCGGATTTGCTCTTTGATGAGCTCACAGCCCATCACTTCTTCCGTCACGGGATGTTCCACCTGAATTCGGGTGTTCATCTCCATGAAGTAAAAATCTGTCGCATTCTCATCGACGAGATACTCAATCGTTCCCGCATTTTGGTAATCGATCGCAGAGATAAGACTGACTGAAGCCTCGCCCATCCGTTTACGAAGCTCCTCAGAAATGAGGGGGCTCGGGCATTCCTCAATGATTTTTTGGTTACGGCGCTGCATGGAGCAATCACGCTCACCAAGGTTGATGTAATTCCCGTGGCTATCACCGAGGACTTGAAACTCAATGTGGTGGGGATTCAGGACGAATTTCTCAATGTAGCAGTCACCATTTCCGAAGCAGGCAATCGCTTCCTGAGAGGCCGCGTTGTATTGCGATTCGAATTCCTCCTCGTTCAGAGCGGGGCGCATTCCACGGCCCCCACCGCCGGCGGTGGCCTTGATCATAACGGGGTAGCCAACTTCTGCTGCGACCTTCTTTCCTTCTTCCACTCCAGAAAGAATACCATCTGAACCAGGTGTCGCAGGAACGCCATTTGCTGCAGCAGTGGCACGAGCGGTATTCTTATCACCCATCGTCCGGATCACTTCTGCCGATGGCCCGATGAATTTGATATTGCAGCTCTCACAAATTTCAGCGAAGCGCGCATTTTCAGAAAGAAAACCGTAGCCAGGATGAATGGCATCCGCCTCGGTGATTTCTGCTGCGGCAATAATACGGTCCGGCTTCAAATAGCTCTCAGAGCTAGGACCTGAGCCAATACAGACAGCCTCATCGGCTAGCTGCACGTGCATGGAATCGATATCGGCTTCTGAGTAAACAGCAACGGATTTGACTCCGAGTTCACGACAAGCACGGATGATGCGGAGGGCAATTTCCCCTCGGTTAGCGACGAGAACACGCTCGAACATAATTTTTTGTGACCGGTTAGTAGTTCCTGGTGATGGAAAAAAGCGGAGCGCTTTTCTACTTCAAGCGGAAAAGCGTATCTCCGAATTGAACCGGAGAGCCGTCTTCGACGCAAATTTCAGAGATCGTGCCAGATTTCTCAGCCTTAATCTCATTCATGACTTTCATCGCCTCGATGATGCAGATGGTCTGCCCTTCCGAGACAGGGTCGCCTACATTGACAAAGAGATCAGCATCTGGAGACGGCTTTCGGTAGAAGGTCCCCACCATCGGAGAATCGATGGTCTCGCCAGCAGGTGCAGCGGGGGCGGAATCAGCTGAAGCAGCGGCAGGTGCCGGAGCAGCAGGTGCTACCGGAGCAGCAGCTACAGGAGCCGCAGCCATCGCGCGCTGGAGGTCTTCCAGGTCACTTCCTTTTTTAAGCTTAAGATTAAAATCTTCCTTTTCGAACTGGAAGAGAGAGAGCCCATGATCATCCATGAGCTTAACAATTTTACGAATTTCAGAGAGGTCCACGAGTGAGATCGGGGTTAAAGAGACGCCTTAGCGCTGAGCGATCTTAGAATGGAATTGAGTCACGGGCAAGAGAGTAGTGAAGGATCATTAAGGATGTTATTTCATCATTCCCCTCCTTTCAGCTAAGCTCTAAAAAAGATGGATGCTGAAATATCTCGTCCCTCTCGCCCTGATTTCTCTCTCCGCACTCCCTTCAAATGCCGAAACTGGTAAGCAAATCGAGACTTCCCTCAAAGTCGGCGCCGAGGATTCAATCCCCTACCTACAGTATCTCCCCAAGGCTTTTAACGCCGAAGGAAATCAAAAATATCCGCTCATTCTCTTCCTCCACGGTCGCGGCGAGAGTAATGGCCCACTTTCGGTCGTCAAAAAATGGGGTCCTCCAAAAATCGCCGATGAAAAAGGACTTCCTTACATTCTTATTTCCCCACAATGCCCTAAAGAAAGCTGGTGGCACCACAATGACCAACAGGAACTCCTTATGGCACTGCTCGCTCATGTGAAGAAGCAATTTCCTGTCGATGAAAAGCGCATTTACCTCACCGGACTGAGTATGGGCGGTTTCGGATCTTGGGAACTTGCATCTCGGATGCCGCATGAATTCGCCGCCGTGGTCCCAATCTGTGGTGGTGGAAACCCCAAGAATGCCGACAAGCTTATCGATCTCCCGATCTGGAACTGGCATGGCGATGCCGACAACGTCGTCCCACTCTCCAAATCACTCGAAATGATTGAGGCCGTGAAAAAAGCAGGAGGGACAAAGATCAAATCCACCGTCCTCAAGGGTGTCGACCACAATTCCTGGTCACCGGCTTATCACGATGCTAAATTGTGGGAATGGCTGAAAAACCAAAAAAAGTAGGCTCACCTTGGAAGACTTTCTTTAAGGTCATCTTTTGGATGATTGGCTTAGGTCTGGCTGCAGTCATTGGCCTGATCGTCTTCATGGTGACCACAATGGAATCTTACGGTAAAACGATGCCCTTCAAAGAAGCACATCAACGTGCCGTTCGAACTTTCGTGGACAGCAAGGGCTTTGGAATCGCACGCATCCGTCAGAAAGGATACTGGCTCCACGGAAAAATCATTTTCGAAAACGTTAAATACGACACTTTTCATCGTCGAGAATCCGGCCCTTTCCTGATTGGCCTTTCTCCAGAATATGGCACCCGATATTTCGACACCCGCTACCCTCCTTCTAAGAAAAAAATCACTTCATCAGAGTATCGCTCTCTCACAGAAGACGAACATGCGGCCATCGCCAAACTCCGGGCAGGTAAAGCTTACGCTAAAATCACAAGTCCAGAACATCGTCGTATTCGTGTCCTAGCGCCTCTCTTAGCATCAGAAAATTGCCTAGCCTGCCACGAGGTTCAAGAAGGAGAACTTCTAGGTGCCTTTGCCTACGATTTCTTCTTTCCTGAAGAAGATAAACGGTAGTCCATAACATACCCAGCGCTTCTTCGCATCAAGCTATCTTAAGAAACGCCTCTTATACTTTCTCTAAAAACCGCTGCACGCGGAGGGCATATCCAAAACAAAAAAACACGCCCGTGATCATGCCGGGAAGCATTGTAGCCAATAGCTCAGGAGTCCCTGCGAGAAAATGCGCCATCGTAATGAGCGTGTAAAACAGCAACCAGCTGAACGCCCCAGTCCAAAAAACCGCCCATCGTTTTCCAGCCATCCGTTTCCCAAGCCAAACGATCAACTCAGCAGAAAACAAGGTAGACACAAAGCTCACCACTCCCTGAGTCAAGGCCACCTGAATTCGAGAGCCAAAGCCATACTCCCAATTCACCCAGAGCCCCCAAATGATGAAGAAAACCATCGCCAGCAAGCTCATCCAGAGTGAATCTGTTGGACGTGCCATTTGCCTTTCGGACATAATTCTCTATGGCACTATCGCGTCATGATTCCAACCAGCAACTCCACCAGCCGCTTCTGAGAAGAGGTATCTATGCGCTATCTCCGCCCTGTCATCACCTGCGCATGACAAAAAGCCCACTCCCTTTCTCGGGATCATCACTCTGGAGAGGCTTCCCCGTAATTTCACGCTTTCTCATATGCTCACGCTGATAGAGCGATGAAACCGTTCTGACAAAATCTTGCCTTCCAACCACCACTCCGGTCGAAAAACTTGAGATTCGTTTTTTAAGCATGAGCCCTTTGGAAAGCTCACCTTTCTCTCTTGTCTTCACCCGATACACATTTTCTGAATCAAAGCCTTTGCGCTTTATCTTTCGTGAAGACTCTTCAGTTCGCTCGTCTTCCACGACTTTTCCATCCTGATAAAGCCAGCATCGATAAGCAGGCTGAGCTTTTTGTTCAAACGCATCCTGAGCCACTCCTACAACCTTACAAATCCCACGCTTCGCTCTTCGACTTCCGCCAACTGCTTCACCATAGCCACTCCATTCATAAAGTGCTGGATCAATCGTAATTCCAGCCCGCACCGGATTGAGATCAATATAAGCTGCCATCGTTTCTAACGCCTCTCCGGAATCAACCAAGACACTCTTAAAACGATCCATCCACAAAGTCCCCTGTCGTCCGTTTTGCTTGTTATACCAACGACTAAACCGTTCCTTCAACTCCTTGACAAAAAGGCTCACATCACAAAAACGCTTCTTAAATCGCCCGAGAAGCTGCTCGATTCCTTCCTCGTTCCCCTCTGCCCGAAGCCCCTCAATTTCACGCTGAAGCTGCCCCATAAAAGCCTTCGAATAAACGAGGCGTATATGCTCCAGTAATTTCACCTCTCCCTCTTCCCCTTCAAAACGCTGAATCCACTTCTCGCGATGAGGCACTTTTAGCAAAATGTGAAAATGATTATCCATCAGGCAATACGTCAAAATCTCAACCCCTGAAAACCCTGCCATCCGCCACATCATCCGACGGAAAGCCTCTTTCTCAAGGGCTCCCAAGAGAAACTCACCATTAACAGTCCGGCTCATCACGTGGTAGCAAGCCGACTGATCTTCCAGTTTGATTCTTCTCCGCGCCGTCATCCCTTCCGCCCGATGAATCTGCCCAAACCTGCGCCCCGTTTTCATCTCCGCTAGCTCAAGTGGGGAATACTCTTTTTCGGTAAGAAGATCGTTGGAAGGACGTGGGTTAGCGGTCATTTTGGAAGGAGAATAACGAACAAAGAAACGAGGTCAACGCTTAATGTATGCCTGGCATGTTTTTTGGCATGTTTTTAGAGGCCCAGCGACCGCCCCTCGAACAACCAGCGCGGGGAGTGACGGCGCGGCTCGTGCGAGGTGCTTTTTGTTCCCAACGGCGAAGCCGCAAGCAGGACCTCATCAGCACGAGACGTGACGGAACGGGCTTGCAGGACGGCTTTTGGGTC
>JBDNAW010000020.1:0-16867 GCA_039768255.1 Akkermansiaceae bacterium
GATCCATACCAATCATCAGCCAGCGAAAGCACCACCACCCCGGCGTGCGGGAGTGAGGAAATGACGAAGATCGCGAAGAAGAAAAAGGCACAGGCCCAAGAAGCGAGGCCGCGAAGTTGGATTTCATTGGCACGGCCCTTCGGACGCGGCGCAGTGCCGAGCTTTGACCGGCCAAGGAAGAACTTCGAGATCAAGAAAACGGCCGTCGAAACCACCAGCATGATCGCGACGAGCGCGTATGGAAAAGGATTAGAACCAAGGTCCTTGATCCCATCGTAAACCTGGACCGGAGCGACGCGGTGGTAGTCAAAAACGAGCGGCACTCCGAGTTCGGTAAAGGACCAGATGAAGACGATTGCTCCGCCGGCAAAAATACCCGGCATACAAAGAGGAAAAGTGATCCGGAAAAGTCGACGCCATGGCGGACAGCCGAGGTTTTGCGCCGCTTGCTCCATCGCAGGATCGATATTCGATAGTGACGCCGCGATGTTCATGTAAAGAATCGGATAAAGGTGCAGCGCGTTCATGATGACGATGCCCATGAAGCGGCTTTCACCCAGCCAATCGACCGGAGCGGCCACATCGATGATCCCCAACTTGACCAGAACTGCATTAAGAGCTCCTTGTAGGCCGAGGATTTGCTTAATCCCCACCGCACCTACAAACGGAGGAAGCACTAGCGGAATTAGAATGAGTGCTGAGAGAGACTTCTTAAACGCGAAGGCATAACGGTGCCCCAGCAAGGCAAGTGGAAAGGCGATCACCAGACTGGCGAGTGTGCTGGTGATGCCGAGCATGAAGGCATTCCAAAGACCTTCGACGTAAACAGGGTTCTTAAAGACCTCCATCACGAAGCCAAAAGTGAAGCCCTTCCCTTCCGCATAAAATGCCTCCTTCAGCACCATGGCGGCGGGGTAGAGAAAGAAGACGGCGAAGAAGAGACTCACCGTGATCGTCAGCGCGTATGCGAGATTCTTGTTCATTTTCCTTCTTTGGCCAAGCGCTCGGCCTTTTCGTAGTTGGTGCGGAAGTGCTTACCAAGGCGATTGTCCAGCTGGACGGCTTTGACCTTATCCTTGGATTTGTAAACGGGACGGATTTCGGTAGCGGAGGCCTCGTAAGAAACCGGAGTGACATCAAAAAATGCCGCCGCAGCCTCCTCTGGAAAATCAGCCTCAATGAGCGCTGCCCATGCCGATTTCATTTCCTCGTGCGTATCGATGCACATCACACGAATGATGTTTCGCAGCGGAGTGAAGAGATGACCGGTTAGATCGGAATCGTAGAAAAAGCGATTCGCCATCTCGTAAGGTTTCACGTTCGGATCAGTCATCATCGAGAGGTATGGCTCTTGATAAAGGTCACGACGAATCGGCAAGCGCCGCAGTCCGCGATGGCGCGGCCCCATTTCTCCACCAGTGCGTCCATTCCAGATCATCTGCCCCTCCGTGCTGAGGACGAAGCGGACGAAATCCTGCGCCAGCTCCAAATTCGGAGCACCTTTGAGAATGGCGATGGGATCAACACTGATCGAAGAGCCACCCTCCGGATTCGTGAATTGAAGCCGTGAAGAACCATCTTCCTTGGCGAGGATTTCATTAAAACTACGGCCGTAAAAATCGATCACCATTCCCGCCGCCACGGCATTCCCCTGCGCGACATCACGAGGCGGCTTGGCCGAGCTGTCGGTAAAGTATTTCGCATTCGCAGTGATGCGCTGAATCAAATTGATCCCTTTTGTCCAACCAATCGCCGCTGCTTCTTCGCGCGGAACTCCCTTTTTGATCTCTTGGTGAATTTGCTGCTGAATGAGCATCTCGAAGGCCTTGGCCACTGAGCCACTCTTGGTCGGATCTGCAAGTGCGATCCCTTTTTTATAAGCTGGATCCCCGAGGTCTTCCCAATTCATCGGGGCCTTCAAGCCTCGGCGCTCGAGGCTATCGACATTGTAGCAAATCCCGTAAGACGAAAGACAGGTCCCGACCCAATCAAAATCCGAAGAATAGTATTTTTCACCTCCGAGGGATTGTGGAATCCCACCTTCGGCAAAGTATTCTGGGTGGGTCTCGAAAATATCGAGTTTTTGAAAACGCCCCTCACGCGCTTGGCGAGAGAAGTCATACTCCCCTCCTCCAAAAAAGAGATCGATCCCGATTCCTTCAGCCCCTCGCTCTGCAGCGGCATCGTAAGCACTATCGAGGACACGCTTGATCTCACTTGTTCCACCCGGCGTGCGCCAGTTCACGTAAACACTCTTCCCTTTTTCCTTCTGATACCACTTCGTGAACGCCTCGCCGAATTCACGGCGAATCATCTCATTATGCGGCGTGATGATTTCAATCCGCAGCTCCGCCGAGGTGCTGATTTCACTCTCGGTATCCCGCAAGATGAGCGGCGCCGCCACCACGATCGCGAGGGGGACGAACACCCCAAGGTATTTTTTCCACGAGCTAGACATCAGTCTTTTAGGATAAGGATATCGTCTTGGATCATGCTGAGACCAATCGTCTCTTCACCTGGTTCATACAGAGTGCGTGGGTTCATTTCCGTGACCTGCATCTGAGTGCCATCAGTAAGCTCCACTGTATATTGGATGAGATTCCCAAGGTAAGTCCGCTCACGGATTTTCCCAGTGAGATTCGCGCCAGTTGGCGAGCCAATCTTGATCGCTTCGGGGCGGATCGAGAGCAGAACCTCGCTGCCGTCGGAAGGGTTCCATTCTTCGACTGTGATTCGCCCTTTCAATGTGCCTGAAGGTGTTTCAACCACGCCATCCCTTGAGAAAACCCCTTTTAACAGATTCGTTTCGCCAATAAATCCCGCGACATATGAGCAATTTGGATTTCGATAAACCTCTTCTGGGGGGCCCACTTGAATGACATTCCCCTCATCCATCACCGCCATCCGGTCAGCCATCGAGAGCGCTTCCGCCTGATCGTGCGTGACATAAACCCCAGTGAGTTGGTTCTCCTTCGTGATTCGGCGGATCTCCGAGCGCATCTCCAAGCGCAGTTGCGCATCGAGATTTGAAAGTGGCTCATCGAGAAGAAGACACTTCGGACGCACCACCAAAGCACGTGCGAGGGAAACGCGCTGCTGCTGGCCTCCAGACATTTGATCGATTCCACGCGGCCCGTAGCCCTCGAGCTTCACCATCGAGAGGGCTTCATCGACACGCCGCTTGATCTCACCTTTCGGAACCTTCCGTTCTTCGAGTCCAAAGGCGATATTCTGCCCCACCGTCATATGCGGCCAGAGCGCGTAGCTTTGGAAAACCATCGCAGCCTCACGCTGATGCGGAGGAAGCTCGGTGACCTCGCGTTCACCAAAAAAAACTCGCCCTTCCGTCGGCGTTTCCAGCCCCGCGATACAGCGCAGAAGTGTCGTTTTCCCACAACCGCTCCCTCCCAACAAAAAGAAGAGCTCGCCTGGCTTAATCTCCAGATCGACTCTATTCAATGCCGTGACTTCGCCGAAACGTTTCGTGATCTTTAGGGCCTTGATTGACTCCATACTGGGACATGCTTGTTTCTCTTCAAAAAA
Organism: Akkermansiaceae bacterium; assembly: GCA_039768255.1. GTDB lineage: Bacteria > Verrucomicrobiota > Verrucomicrobiia > Verrucomicrobiales > Akkermansiaceae > SW10. The sequence goes on from JBDNAW010000020.1 coordinate 3,544, forward strand.
AGGCAAGCTCACGAATGAGAGTTTTCCGTTGGCCAAGCGTATCCCTCTGTGGGTATATTACCACCAACCTACTGATCAATTTATGCCACGCGTCGCTATCATCGTCCCTGACTTGACTCCTCAGCCCTACCGTTTTGCTCTCGATCGTGCGAAAGTCTCGATTGGTCGTGGCAAAGAAAACGACATCATCATCGATGATCCCTCTGTATCAGGCCTGCACTGCACAATGGAGCGAGTTTCCGGTGGTTATATCCTGCGCGATCAGAGGTCTACTAATGGTATCTCCCTTGATGATAACGAGATGGAAATCATCGACCTGAGAAATGGTGATGATGTCAAAGTAGGCGATGTCGTCTTTGAATACAGCCTTTCAGAGGATGAACTTGATGAACTCGATCACGAAGATTTCGAGACACACGAGAAGAAAAAAGAGGTGGTAAGAACACCTCCGACCCCACCAAAGAATAAAATCAAACCCGCTACAGCTCAGCCTGCAGCGACGTACACCCCTCCCTCCCTTGTGCTGAGCTCAAGTTCGAGTGGAAGTGGCATGATTGGCTTTGGAGCATTTGTGTTAGGAGTCCTCGCCCTCTTTGCCGGAATGAACAACGGCTACGTTTCAAAACAGGAAGATCGTGGCCGAAAAGGCGACTTCTCGCTTTTTGGAGACATTAAAGATGGCAGACCTGCACTTGAGGAAAAAACTGAGGAGTAAACCAGCATTGAAAATGCTCGCTGCTTTTCAAAGATCCCTCCGATAGTCGTTATCAAAGTAGCTCTATTCGCCTTACGTTAGTGGATTTACTGTTTGTTTTCTCCCTCTGAACTTACATTTATCAAGAAATGAATACTTCTCCGAACAGCCAATGGTTCTATTCAGAATCAGGCTCTCAAAGTGGTCCTATTTCTTTTTCTGAGCTACAGCAGAGAACTTCTTCAGGTCAGCTCCCCCTCACATCCTTAGTTTGGACTGAAGGAATGACGGAGTGGATTCCTGCCAACGCCATCCCTGAACTTACCAAGACAGCTTCAGCCAACCCCTACGCAGCACCAATTTCAGACCCAGCTCTACCTCAAACGACTCTCGTTGAAGGAGAACTCCCTCATTCACCTATTCCTCTCGAGATCGGATTTTGTATTTCTCAGGGTTGGAAACACACCTTTGCGAGTTACGGGACAATTTTTCTCACGGGCTTGGTCTATTTTGGCGTCATGTTCGTCTTTGGGATCATCTCCTCTCTCATTAATGGCACTGAAGGTTCGGAATTTGTCTTTAATAAGCAAACAGGTGAATTCAGGAGCCCTCAAAGCGGTTACTCCGCGCTAACCGGCATCTTCTCAATTGCTGAGCAAATTTTAACGCTCTTCCTTTCCATGGGTGCCACTAAAATCGCACTCGATATCCTCGCCGGACAGCAAGCCAATGTCGGAGACCTATTTTCCCAAGGAAGCAAATTACTTTCAGGAATCGGAGCCTCGATCCTATTTGGGCTCATGGTAGTCGTTGGACTCATCCTTCTGATCATTCCTGGCATCATCGTCGCTGTCCGTTTTGGATACTATCAACAGGCGATCGTCGAAAAGAACCTCGGACCCATCGAAGCCCTCAAATACAGTTGGCGCCTCACTCAGGATAACGGGCTCATGGTATTCTGCCTTGGCTTGCTTAACATCTTGATCGTCATCGCTGGTGTCATCGCCCTCGTTTTCGGCCTATTGATCGCTATTCCAGTAGTCTGGCTCGCAAGCCATGCCGCATACCGTTTCCTCCAAGGAGGCCCAAATCGGATCAATGTCCTCCCATAGCTGGAACGAGAAATCCCAAGCCAAAGCTTGCCATTCCGTGCTAGACGGGGCAAGGAAGCCGCGCTCATCCCAACGCGTCTTATGTCCCAGTTTCGAAATCTCGCCATCATTGCCCACGTTGACCACGGTAAAACGACCCTCGTCGACGAACTCCTGAAAGCCGGTGGCGCCTACCGTGAGAATCAAGCGGTCACCGAGCGCGCCATGGATTCCATGGACCTTGAGCGCGAGAAAGGGATTACCATTAAGGCCAAGAACACCGCAGTTCACTGGAACGACCACATCATCAACATCGTTGATACTCCGGGACACGCCGACTTCGGTGGTGAAGTGGAGCGCGTCATGAAGATGGTCGACGGCGTTATCCTTGTCGTTGATGCCTTCGGTGGTCCACAGGCCCAAACTCGCTTCGTGCTGCGCAAGGCTCTTCAGGAAGGCCTAAAGCCGATCATCGTCGTCAATAAGATCGACCGCCCAAACTCCGACCCTCTCGCCGTTCACGATCAGGTTCTTGAGCTCTTCCTTGAGCTCGATGCCACTGATGATCAGTTTAATGCTCCTACTCTTTATGGATCGGCCAAAAACGGATTCTTCTCAACCTCTCACGAGGCCACCGAAGGTGACTGCCTTCCACTTCTGGAAGCAATCGTAGAAAACATCCCGGCTCCAAAAGTTGTCGATGGCTCCTTCAAGATGCTTGTATCGAACATCGACTGGGATGACTACGTCGGTCGAATCACTATTGGAAAGATCATTTCCGGCTCTCTTAAAAAAGGAGACACCGTTTGGCGTTTCCTAAAGGATGGCACGAAAGCGCGCGCCAAGGTCGCCAAAGTCTTCGAATACACCAATCTTGGCATTCAAGAAACAGCAGATGGCGTTGCGGGAAACATCATTGGTATCGCTGGCTTTGAAGACGCTGATATTGGCGAAACCATCGCAGCAGAAGAAGACGCTGAGCCACTGCCCGCAGTGAATGTCGATCCTCCTTCCGTCCAGATGCAGTTCTCCATCAATGACGGCCCCTTCGCCGGAAAAGATGGTAAGCACGTGCAGTCCCGCGTCATTCGTGATCGTCTCTTCCGCGAGATGAAGACCAACGTCTCGATTCACGTCGAAGACTCTGAGATGGCCGGCGTCTTTAATGTTTCCGCTCGTGGCGCAATGCAGATTGCTGTTCTCGTCGAGACGATGCGCCGTGAAGGTTTTGAGATTCTGGTCTCACGTCCGACCGTCATCATCCAACGCGATGAAAACGATAAGCGTCTCGAGCCTTGGGAAACCCTCTACCTCGAAATGCCAAGCGAGTATGCCAACTCACTCCTCAAGATCCTGAACGATCGTAAGGGTATCCTCCAGAACATGGAGACTCATGATAATTCCGGCCGCACCTTGATCACCGCAAGCATCCCGACTCGTGGAATCATCGGCCTCGAGTTTGAGCTCGTGAACATCACCTCCGGACACGGCATCATGTCTCACCTCTTCGATGAATATAAGCCATGGGCTGGAACGATCCAAACACGTCAAGCTGGAACGCTTGTCTCCATGGACACTGGTCCCGCCACTGCTTACTCACTCCTCGCACTTGAAGGACGTGGAACACTCTTCGTCAACCCGACTGAGGAGGTTTATACCGGCATGATCGTCGGTGAAAACTCACGTGCGGACGACCTTCCGGTCAATCCAGTGAAAGCCAAGAAGCTCGACAACATCCGTTCCGCCACAAAGGAAAACACCGCCAAGCTTGCTCCGGCGCTGAAATTTTCCCTTGAGCGCGCTATCGAATACATCGATCCAGACGAGCTCGTAGAAGTCACTCCGAACTTCCTCCGCCTCCGTAAGCGCATCCTCGACCCGAACGAGCGCAAGCGCGCTACTAAGGCCGCTAAAATGGAAGGTTAATTCCCCCCTTTCTTTAATCCCCTTCAAAAAGCGCAGCTCCTGCTGCGCTTTTTTTATTCGCTCGCGATCTGGCGTTCCACCGCTGAGGTGAGATTTTTCTCAATCTCTTCGGGTAAATCGAATTTCGAAATCTCTTTGAGGAATCCTTTCCAATCACGATTCATTCCTGAACCGAGATAGGCATTGAGTTTCATCCCGACCGTTGAGTCTGCGAACGATTTTGCATCTGGATAAGTCTTCTCCAAAAAACCACGCACATCACGGTAACGGGTGAGGTAATACTTGTGATGGTAGCCCTCGGCATAAGTGAAATCTTTCATGGGAATGACCTCCGTCTGCACTTCTGAAAGAGAAATGCCACGGCTCTTGGCCTCGACCGCCTTCGAGGCTTCCGCAAGTTTCTTCTGCTCATCATTCCGGTAGAAAACAGCATTCATGTATTGCCGTGAGCTGTTGATCTGCTCACAAGTGTGAGCTTTCCAGAAAAGCTTGAGGAGATCGTCGTAACTGAGAATCTTCGGATCATAATCGATGGTGATCGCTTCGGTATGATCGCCGAGCGAATAGTAAGTCGGCTTTTCTTTATCTCCCCCGCAGTAACCGACGCGGGTTCGCAAGACACCTTTAAGACTCCCAAACTGGGAATCGGGCCCCCAAAATCATCCCAAGCCAAAGGTTGCCGATTCGAACTTTTGTTTTGAGACCTCTTCGTCAAGCGTCAGCTTTTTCGCTGAAACCTTCCCGTCTTCTTTGACTAATTTTTCTGCCATCAGTGAGTGAATTCCGAACAGTGAGAAAATGGCACCAAAGCCGAGAACCGCGACCGTTTTTAATTTCATCACAGTAGGATAATCTCAAAGCCCGATTATTCCAGCCATCTTCATTAGAATTGATACCAGCATTGATCGAATCGATCTTCATCCAACATTAATCCGTGTTATTTTCTAAATGTGAAAATCGTTCATCGTATTTTGCTCATTGCTCTCAGCGCCTTGCTCATCATCTTATCCTTTGAACCTTTCGCTTTCCGTTTCCTCGCTCTCGTCGCTTGGATTCCATTCCTTATCTCACTTCGCGGAGCGATATTCCGAGTCGCCTACAGACTTGGAATCCTGCACGGGATGCTCGTCTTCGGAGGAGCTCTTTCTTGGACACTCCACATCTTCAGCACCTTCGCGATTGCCCTCTGGTTCATCCTATCGCTCTTCCCTGCCCTTTTTGCGGGGCTGAGTTCTCAGACTACGGGGAAATGGAGACCTCTTCTCATCGCGACCCTTTGGACCGGCTTAGAATTCCTTCGGGGCGAACTCTTCTGGCTTCATTTCCCGTGGATCACGCCAGGCACCGCGCTGCCACCTAATTTTTTCACCCCTCTCGTTGGAGTTTATGGAGTGAGTTTTCTTGTCTTACTTGGAGCAAGTTTCATCATCGCTTCCCAACGTCTCAAACAACTTTCTGGAGCATTCCTACTCCTGAGTATCTGGCTCGCCCCTCATTTTCATTTTTCTAAATCTGAAAGCCCCACCATCAAAGTCGCACTCATCCAAAATGAGAGTATGAACTACGATGACTATCGGATTGCAACGACCGAACTTGAGGAGCAGGTGGACGCCATTGTCTGGCCCGAATACGCCATTGGCTTTGACCCAACAAAGCTACAAGGCGTTCAGGCAGAAATTGCCGAACTCCTCGGCTCGGAGGCTAAGGTTTTCGTCGCCGGAGGTAAATCATGGCTTGATGATGATGGCGACATCTACGCGAATACCGCCTTTACCTTTGGCCGTGAGCGCATTCTTGGAACGCACACCAAGAACCGACTCGTCCACTTCTTCGCCGAAGGAGAAAAAGGCACCGAGGCAAAATCGATTAGCAGCCCCCTTGGACAAATCGGAACCCCGATTTGCTTCGATTGCGATCACCAAGATGTCATCCGGCGCATGACGGCTGATGGTGCTGAACTCTTCCTCATCCCGAGTATGGATGCCGCACATTGGAGCGAGCGCCAACATCTTCAGCACGGGCAACTTTTCCGTCATCGCGCCGCCGAGAACTCACGCTGGCTCGCGATTGCCTCAACCTCCGGATTAACTCAAATCATCAATCCTAAAGGTGAAACCGTCGCCTCAATTCCACTGATGGAAGAAGGCTCTCTGGTTGGGCTCGTGAGCACGAATGATGTCACCACCCCTTTCCAAATAGGCGGCTGGATCATCGGTCCGATCTCACTCGCTGGAACATCGATCATCACCATTGTGATGATCGTGTCCTCGATTAAAAAACGACTTAATGCGAAAGCTTAAGCTCGGGAATTTTCAGAGCCGAAGCATCCAACCCCATCGTGTAAAAGCGAAACGAATGTTTCCCCTGCTTCAACTTAATGGAACCGGTAGAAGCGGTCTCCCCAGCTTTGTAGGCCGCATCGATCACCACGGCATCATGAACACGAAGTAAACCAACCGATCCTGCCGCGATGCTGAAATCATAAACTCCATTTTCAGGCACTTCGAAATAACCACTCACTAAAAGAGCATTCCCTTTTTCCGGCTTCACCATCGCTAGTGCAGAAGCCTCGCCACGCTCTAAAGGATTCAGGTCATTTAAGCGAGCGAGCCACGGAGAATCATTCTGAAAGCTCTCCCACTGAACTCCAGCCACTGTCTTTCCAACTGCAACTGCCGGCACAAATTCACGATCGTAAGGCCGCTTCGCCTTCGGATGAGGTCGTCGAATCTGCAGGACTTTGTCTTTCATCTGCTGCTGAAGTTTCGGCATGTTTTTCGCCAGATTCTTTCTCTGCTTTGGGTCCTTCACCACATCATAAATCTCGAAGGGAGTCTCGTGTTTCTGAACTTTGTAGCGAACCCCCACATGATTTCCGAAACGAATCATCTGCATTTGCTTGCGTGCCACGCCCTGCCGTTGTTTCTCAAACTCGCGATACTTTGGCATCTTACCGCCATTCAGATACTCCACGTAAACTAAAGACTCTTGCTGTCCTTCCGACCCCGTCAAAGTGGGCACTAGCGACACGCCATCGCTCCGAGCTGGCGCAGAAACACCAGCCAGATCTGCAAAGGTCGCCATCCAATCGTGAGCCTGACACGGGAGATCACTCACCGCCCCCTGCACCTTCGATCCCGGCCAGCGCACTAAAGCTCCTGCTCTCACCCCACCTTCGTAAACATCTCGTTTGATGCCATCGAACGGCCCGAAGGAATTGAAAAAGTCCGGATGATACTGCTCCGGCAGATACGATTCCTTACTCGGCCCATTATCCGTGGTGAAAACAATCAAGGTGTTATCATCGATCTTCAAATCCTTGAGGTGCTTGATGAGATCACCCACACAATCATCAATCCGCCGCACATTCGTGGCGTAGCGCTGATAAACATCCGGCCATGCCTGTTGCGGAGTCGAGGCATCACCATCGTGATCCCAAGTTGCGTTCGCGTAGTCAGGATGAGTGTAGCTATCCAATTTTCCGGTCGCGGTGTTGATCATCTTCCCTTTTTGGCCTAGCCATTTGAGTCCCTCTTTCGGAAAAGGTGATGGTGGCAGCTGTAAAATCGCATGCGGAGTATCGTAAGCGAGATAAACAAAAAACGGCTTTTCGGGCTCTACCTTCTTCTGATCAGTGATCCACTTTTTAGTCCGTGCCGTGAAAAGATCAGTCGTAAAGCACTTCGCGAGATCCGCAGAAATCTCTCGGTCATTTTCCCAGAGCTCTTTCTTATCCTCCAAAGGATAATGCATGTGCCCATCGCGATGTCTCACGTAGCCATGGAAGAAGTCAAAACCACGCTTCGTCGGATAGCTTGGCCAAAACTTCGGATCACCTTTCTTCTTCGCCCGCTGACCATGAGGCACTCTCTCTTCTTTTCCTCCACCTTGAAGACCCCATTTTCCAATCGCTGCCGTGGCATAGCCGGCTCCTTTGAGAACAGTCGCCAAGGTGTGATTGTCCTCCAGCTCCTGATCGAACATATTGTCCCGAATGTTCGCATGCCCTTGATGGACTCCGTGCAGAAGTGATCCACGCGAAGGAGCACACACCGGAGCTGGGCAGTAGTAATGGCGCAACTGAACACCCTCTTCTGCCATCTGATCGAGGGCTGGAGTAAAATGCCAAGGCTCGGTCCCATCCCCCTGCTTTTTTCTGAGGTTCTGATAAAAAACTCCATAATCTCCATAGCCGAGATCATCAGTCAGAATGAAAATAATATTGGGTTTCGGTGCAGCTTCGACAGCGGTGGCTGCAGAAAGAAACAATCCCAGAAACAAAAGAACTCGGCGCGTCATAGTCACGGCATCCTAAAACCCTCAACCGCTCCCGCAATGCCAGACTTCGACATTGAAGCTCTTTCTTTCAGCCCTCATCGTTTCCCTAAGTTCATGACCTCTCGCCTTCTCTTCCTCCTGCTCTCACTTCGATTGAATGCCGAACCGCTGAAGTTTGACGACCCCACCCCCCAGCACTACCAGCTCAATGCCCGCGCAAGCGAGATTGATCCGCGCGTGAAAGCGCACCCCAAGATTAATTTTCTAATCGACACCAAGGACGGTAAACCAGCCGACATTCAAGATGCGAGCGTCGATACCCGTGTCGCCCCTCGAGGCAAGCTCGTCATTTGGCTTATGGGGCATAACAAGGACTTTTTCCACATCCTCAACAAGAAAGGCCTTCACACCATCCGCGTCCACTACGCCAACAAGTGGTTCTCGATCTGTTGCCAAGGTCGCCCCGTCAGTGAGCACTGCCGCGGAAACATCCGCCTCGAAGCCGCCACCGGCGAAGATCACTCCGATGAAGTCTCCATCCCAAAGCCCGATTCCGTCAAAGAACGCGCCTTCCAATTCGTCAAACATCTCGCCAAAGAACACCCGCAAGGCAAGTGGGGCTACTTTTTAAACAACGACCAAACCGACCTCCGCTGGGAAGATGTCATCCTCTCCGGCAGCTCCCACGGTTCCACCACGGCATCACGCCTTGCGAAGCACACCAAGGTCAGCCGCGTCGTCGCCTTCTGTGGTCCGCGTGATCAACACCAGACTTGGCAAGCGCTCCCCTCCGCCACGCCGAAGAACCGCTACTTCGGCTACTCCCACGTTCTCGATATGGGCTGGAAAGAGGATCACTACTGCCGCTCCTGGGAACTCCTCGGCATGAACGCATTCGGCCCCATTGTGAATGTCGAAAAAAGTAAGTCGCCGTATCAAAACACCCGCCGCCTCGTTACCGATTTCGATGTCCAAGGTGACGCCAAAAAAGCCCACAGCGGAGTCCTTCCTAAAAAATACTCCCCCAAGAAAAACGGTCGCTACGTCCACGAAGCCGTCTGGAATTACCTCTTCACCCACCCCGTCGACCAAGTTGGCAAGCCTGAGCCGCCAGATGACTCTTGTTTAAAAAATCACCCGCAGTGAAAAAATTCTCTTCACTGCACTCACCGTTTTAATCACTGATAACTTTGTCGTTCTCACACACAAGGTTCACCTCAAGACTCTTCAGCAAATCTAACACCTTGCTCCTTTCCTTTTCGCAAGGTTCTCTCTTCACATCACCGAGCCCCAGTCAGTCCGCGAGTTCGCCGAGCGCATCCTTCTTTCCGATTCTCTCGAGGAGAAGCTCACCCACGCTCCGAAGTCTCTCGTCATCGATCCTCCGCAACGCGGTGGTTATCGTGCGCCTGACAAGCCCGGTCGCCCCGCGGAACTCACGCCCTACAAAAAGCAGGACAAGACCCGCTTTCCGAGCGCAGAGCAGCTCGAGGACGACGAACAACGCGCCATCCTGCTCCACTTCTTTGCGAACCATGAACTTCTCGCCGTCGAGCTCATGGCTCTTGCCCTTTTAAAATTCCCCGATGCTCCCGATGCCTTCCGCCGAGGCGTCTTCCACACCCTTCGCGAAGAGCAAAATCACACCAAGTGGTATGTCCAGCGCATGAAGGAATGCGGCGTGAATTTTGGTGATCTTCCCGTCAGCCCGATGATCTGGGAACACATCGCCGAGATGGAGAGCCCGCTCGATTACGTCTCGCGACTCTCGCTCACTTTCGAACAAGCGAACCTCGACTACGCCCGCCACTACTCGCAGATTTTAGAAAACGTCGGCGATACCAAGAGCGCCAAAATCCTCCACACCATCTACCACGATGAGATCGCCCACGTCGGCCTCGGCATCAAGTGGCTTCGCAAGTGGAAGGAACAATCACAATCCGATTGGGACGCCTGGAACAAGCAACTCCACATCCCCCTTTCCCCCATGCGCGCTAAAGGTATGGCTCCCTTCAACGAAGAAGGCCGTCGCAAAGCCGGACTCAACGAAGAGTGGATCACTTCGTTAAAACGTTACCATTCCTCACGCGGTCGATCTCCCGACTTCTGGTTCTTCAATCCCGATGCCGAAATCGCAGCCGCAAATTCCGGCTGGACTTGTCCGCAGAAGATCGACGATCTCGCCGCAGACCTCGAGCCCGCCTTCGCCCTTGCCGCGCCGACTCAAGACGATCTCGTTTTTCTCCGCCGTATCCCTTCCGACGCACACCGTGATCAGCTCGCGAAGTACACCCTCACCTTTCCCGAGATCGCCCCGCTGAGCGAAATCGAAACCCTCAAGAAAACACGCAAGCATCGCTCCATCCGCCCTTGGGCAGAAGTCTCTCCTTTCCTTTCAAAGGAAAACACCCTGCGCCTCCGCGAAAGGCTCCCGGATCATCTCAATCCCGTTCCCGCAAAAGTCTGCGCCCCGGAAGAGGTTGGAAAGTTCATCTCCTTGCACCCTTACCAAAACTGGGTTGCCAAAGACCTCTTCTCCGCGGCCGGCCGAGGCATTCATCGTTTCTCAAAAAACGACCTTTCAAAACTCCCCAAGCGCGATCTCCTCATCGAGCCCTGGCTTGAAAAAACCACCGAGTTTTCTCTCCTCTTCCATCGTTACCCGGAAGCCGAAGGCGGACTCCGCTACCTCGGCATCACTTATCAAGAGACCAGTAAAGACGGACAATGGATCAGCTCTTCCGCGCCGCACAAACCCGCACGTGACCTCCCACCCAATCTCGCCCGTCAGCTCAGCCAAGAAGTCTTTCTCTCCCTCAAAGACCATATCCAGCCCGCGCTTTTAAACCTCCTCGAAGAGGAAGGTTACTCCGGCCCACTCTGCCTCGATTCCTTCTTCTACGGAGAATCCAGCTGGCAACCCGTCGTCGAAATTAACCCACGCTGGACGATGGGACGCCTCGCCCATCAGCTCCGCCAAAAAGTCTGTCCCAGCCGAAAACTCACGCTCTCAACTTGCCCACCAAACCAAATCCCCAAAGACACCATTACACTTGGTGACCCCGCACAAGCGGAGAGTCGTGTTCCGATCATTACGATCCATTAAAAGTCCGAACTTTAACGGCGTCTCTGAATTAATCCAAAGCCGGACACGAACGCCAAGATGACAGCAGTCGAAGGCTCAGGAACAATCGAAACTCCTGTGATGCGGATAAATTCGTCGCGCTCGATTGGATCAACCCCGTCGGTCAACGGAAGCGTCGTAAAAGCACTGCCACCCGCATTCACAACAGGTCGAGAAGTGATCTCGTCAACCGTCGTCATATCAGTCACTTCTCCAAAGACGGTAAACCCGCCGTTTTGAGCATCAAGATTCGCCGAATTATCAGCGAGATTAACGAACCACTGGCTCGTCGCAGAATCAGGATCTCCGCCTAATTTCGCCATCGCAATTGTCCCGCGCGTATTCGAAATCCCCGGCTCATTCTGAACTGAAGCCTGAGTCGCAATCGCCTCTACCAAGCTCACCTCAGGTGGCTCGGTCACTCTGTAGCCACCTGTCTGAAGCACAAAACCAGTCACCAAACGGTGGAAAATGACATTCTCATAATCACCGCGATTCACGTATCCCAAGAAATTATCCACCGTCTGCGGTGCCTGATCATCAAACAGACGCAGCGGGATATCACCGACGTTTGTTTCTATTAATACCAAGGTAAAAGCAGAAGCGGATGACGCAAAAACCGAATAGGCTAAGAGGACACAGGCCTTTTTCATGAGCTAAATGACATTAATAGATAAAACCACTTTGTCCAGCATGAGCGCAATAAGTGATTTGCATTAAAAATTCATCACAAAAATATCAAAACCAAAAAAAGCCACTAAACTTCTTTCGGCTTTGGCGCAGGGATCGCTTCGCACGCTTCTCTCCAGTTCGGAAAATTCCAACGATTGGGGAACCCTTTACATTGTTCCGGTTTCACCTCCTGAAGCCGACAGGCATTGCCATCAAGCATGATACACTCGGTTGTTCCCTCTTTATCAATAATAGAAAGACCAACCCGATTGTCACGGAGACGCGTGTAATCTCGGACAAAATCATAAAACTCGATTCCGAGAAATTCAGCGATTTTCTCAGTCTCTTCTTCGGTGATGACGACATCCCCCTCCCACTTACAACAATTCGTGCAACGCTGGCATTGATACCAGACGTCCTGATCTACCTCGCTCATCGTCCTGAAATTTGCCGGTAATAATCTTCGACCTTCTGCTGAAATGCACGCCATTTCGAGCCTGGGCGACCATTGTTGAGTAAGAAATGCGGGCAATTTTTATTGGCGGGCCGCTTCCCTTTACGAGGCCATTTATAATGGGGAACGACACGTGAAACGGGAAGGTCATAGCGATGCATCAACCAAGCCGCGAGTTTGGCTGTTCTCTCGACCGTATCCGCGCGGCTGTTTCCACGATTTTCACACATTTCGATTCCAATGCTGTAACGATTTCCCGGACCATCGTAATCCGCATGATTCCCCTGCTCGTTCGTGGGCAAATGCTGGATCGCGCGATCTTCATCCACGGTGTAGTGCCAAGAAATTCGGCCAAGCGCTCCTTTTTTAAGTGCGAGAGAATGGCGTAAGGCATCCGCACCTTTGCTCCAGTTCTGCGTGCTGTGAATAGTGATGTAGCGAGGAGACATCGACTTACGAGAACGACCTCGCGCACGGTAGGAAAGGTAATCTTTTTTCACCCTGACCTGCCGATAAAGTGAAGACGCACTCATGCTCGGTCGGCTTCGTGTTATGAACTGCTGAGGAGGCGTCTTCTCTTTCATCGAAGCAAGCGCTGGGCCCGTATACCGGACAGGCGCAGCTGACCCAGGCCGAGGCGGAACAGTTGTTTTCACCGCATAAGGAGAAGCATGAATCCCCTCACCTTTTTTCCCTTGATAAGTTGGATTAGAAACCAAACTAGCCCAATAAGGAACATAAGCATCATTCACACTCACAAGCGGTGGATCGGGAGAGCAAGCGGCAAAAATTGCCACCGCCCCAACAGCTGCAAGTGGGAAAATTAAGCACCGCCTACTCATTCAGCTAGAAACCTAGCACATCGACATCATTTGAAAAGCCCACATTAGCCGGATTTCCAAAACCTCAACCTCAAGCTCCCTCTACTTTTCACTCGTCAGTTCTCCTTTCAGACTGGTCATTAGTCCAGCCTACTTCCAAACTCTCATCGTGAACGCTCGCACTGGCATTCTCCTTCTCGTATCTGGACCTTCGGGTTCAGGGAAAACAACCCTGTGTCGTCGACTTGCTGACGACAACGAAGC
>JBDNAW010000021.1:0-18040 GCA_039768255.1 Akkermansiaceae bacterium
AATGGTGCAGTCTTTTTCTGAGGAATCCCGCGAAAGTCTTGAAGCCTTCCACCTCGCGCGTGTTGATTTTGATGCCCGCTCAGAAGAGCTTGCGGGAAATGACCACCACACCGATTGGCTCAAGGAATGCCTGACCTGCAAGACTGAGGTCCAGCATCTCAAGGAATACTCCATCGCCGCGATGGCCTTCGAGAGCACGATGGTCTTCGATCCTTTTCCCCGCATGATGTGCGGCCGCTGTGAAATGGAACTGCAAGAAACCCTTTCCGCGAAAACGCGTGATGAGTGGGACCGCTTCATTCGCGATCACTTCGAAGGGCCACCTGCCGAGTCTCTCACTCCTGACGGCAGGATTCCTGTCCTTGCTTAGCTTCTTCACCGGTAACGGAGACCTGAAGTTTCGGAAGAACCAGAGAACGCAAAAGACCCCAAATGCTCAATTGCATCGCTGCGCCCAGCGCGTAAATTTTCTCCCAATATGTTTAGAGCGCTTCTCTGCTTCCCACTCCTCCTCACCGGTAAGGAATCACCCATAGCTTACCCGAATTCCTACCCCGATGATACCATCGAAAAAATACACGGTATCGAAGTGGCCGATCCCTACCGCTGGCTTGAGAACCTCAACTCCGAGCAAACCCATCAGTGGATCAAGGAACAAAATGCTCTCACCGAGAAGCACCTCAACCGCATTCCTGGGCGCGAGGCTCTCAACACCCACCTCACTCAGCTTTGGAATGTCGAACGCTTCGGCACCCCTCACTTCGTTGGCGGTCGTTATTTCTTTTCTAAAAACGACGGACTTCAAAACCAATCCGTTCTCTACGTCACCGAGTCCATGACCTCTGAGCCCCGCGTCCTTCTCGATCCCAACAAGCTTTCCGAGGACGGCACCGTCGCGCTGAAGGACTACGAAATTTCACCCGATGGAAAGCTCATCGCCTACTCCGTTTCGAGGTCTGGCTCCGATTGGATCGAGTGGAAAGTCCGCGAGATCGCCAGCGGTTCTGATCTAAAAGACCACCTCAAATGGTCCAAATTCTCAGGGGCCACTTGGGCCAAGGATTCCTCCGGTTTTTACTATGGCCGTTTCCCCACTCCGAAGAAAGGCCAGGAATTGATAGCCGCTAACACCCATAAAAAAATCTACTTTCACCAGATCGGTAGCGAGCAAAAAGAAGATGCCATTATCTACGAACGCCCGGATCACCCCAATTGGGGGCTCTACGCTGACCTCTCCGAAGACGGTCGCTTCCTCCTCATCAGCATCTCTCAAGGCACCGACACTAAGAACGGATTCTTTTACCAAGACCTCTCGAAGCCCGGTTCTCAAGTCGTCGAACTCCTGCCAAAGTTCGATGCCTCATACACCTTCATCGGAAACATGGAATCCACCTTCCTGATCCAGACCAATCTCGGAGCTCCTCGTCAAAAAGTCGTCGCTATCAACCTCAAAAACGCCAAGCCCTCCACTTGGCGTACCGTCATTCCTGAGGCCGCCGAAACCCTCCGCTCCGTTTCCTACGTCGGCGACACCCTGATCGCAAACTACCTCAAGGACGCCCGCTCTCACATTCGCCGCTACCAAACCAACGGCCGTCAACTCGCCTCCATCACCCTTCCCGGTCTGGGCACCGCTAGCGGCTTCTCCGGAGAGTCTACCCACACCGAGACCTTCTACTCCTTTAGCTCCTTCACCTCACCCGGTGCTGTTTATAAATACAACGTCGCCACCAATATCTCGACCCTCTGGAAAAAGCCCGCCACTAAGTTTAACGAAGACGACTACAAGACCTCTCAAATTTTCGCCATCTCAAAGGACGGCACGAAAGTCCCCATGTTTGTCGTCCACAAGAAAGGACTCCAGCTCAACGGACAAAATCCAACCCTCCTCTACGCTTACGGTGGGTTCGATATCCCGATTCTCCCCCGCTACTCTCCTGCCCATATCGCTTGGCTCGACATCGGCGGTATTTACGTCTCTGCCAACCTTCGTGGCGGTGGCGAATACGGAGAAGAATGGCACCAAGCCGGGATGAATCTCAAAAAGCAAAACGTCTTCGATGACTTTATCGCCTGCGCCGAGCATCTCATTGCCGAACAATACACCTCCTCCAAAAAGCTCGCTATTCACGGCGGCTCGAATGGTGGCCTCCTCGTCGGAGCCTGCCTCGTCCAGCGTCCCGAGCTATACGGCGCCGCCATCCCCGCAGTCGGCGTCATGGACATGATCCGCTTCCAAAAATTCACCATCGGCTGGGCTTGGCAGAGCGAATACGGTTTCCCGGACAAAAATCCCGACGAGTTTAAATACCTCCTCGGCTACTCTCCCTACCACAATTGTAAACCCGCAAACTACCCTGCCACCCTCATCACAACCTCGGATCACGATGACCGCGTCGTCCCCTCCCACTCTTACAAATTCACCGCCGCCCTCCAAGCCGCCCAAAAAGGCCCCGCTCCTACGTTAATCCGTATCGAAGGCCAATCAGGCCACGGCGCCGGCACCCCCACAAGTAAGCGCATCAAACAAGCTGTCGATAAATTCAGCTTCTTGGCCAAAGCCCTTAACTTCGCTCTCCCATTTTGAATGGGTCAATCCATTCGGGAGTTCCCCTCTCCCCCCCATCATGAAGGCTGGTTCAGTTTCTATGCCTGACCATTGCCAGCTTCACCTTCGCCGAGAACTCAGCAAAACGCTTTTCCATTTTTCCCAGACGAGGATTCGCGATCTAGGAGCTGAAATTCATTCAGATTCATTGATTATTAATGAGCTATGCGACCCAGAGTGAAAAAGTGACTTGTCATACTACTTTTCTTTCTTTATAAGTCTTCAAGCAAATCCTTAATGGCACTCATTACGGGATGAACAAAAAACACATTTTATGAACAAACTCAACATCTCAGTTCTCGGACTCACCCTCTCCGCAGCAACTGCCGCAACTTACTCCACCAGTTTCGATAGCTTCAGCTCCGGAAATGTATCAGGCCAGGACAACTGGGTCGCTCAGACCCAGTGGCAAGCAGACGGCTCCGGCAATATCAGTAACTCTAATGGTGCCTTCGTAAGAGCACACAACACTTCTGTTCTAGGAACCACCGCGATTGGTGAGACTTCGACCTTCGTCACTACATTCGCGCTCACCGCATTCACGGCTCCTTCAAACGATATTGCTTCATTTGAACAGGGCATCCTCCAACAAGGCCTGTCTCACCAGCAGGGTTCCGCGGCCTTCGCCTACGGCATCGCTTCTGGGCTTTTCTACAACCCTAGCAATGGGAACCTCGTTCTTCGTTCAAACCAAGGAACCTTCGTTTCCGGCACGAACTCCACCACCGTGGGACTTGCCTCAGGTCTCGGATTATCTGCGTGGGAAATGACCTCCATTTACACCAAGACCGCTGCCGGAACCTATTCCGTTCAGACCAGTCTCGATAACACCGGAGACGCTAACCCTGCCTTCACCATCAGCTACACCGCATCCGTCAGTGCTGACCTCGACACTGATAGTGATGGCGGCGGACTCATCGGCGGAATTCAGGCTCTCCCATCTTCCGGAGGCTCCGGCGGCGTCGCCACACCGCCCTTCGGATCAACGACCATTTCGAGCTACTCCTTCGATGTCACTGCGGTTCCCGAGCCGTCGTCAGCACTCCTTCTGAGCTTCGCTGGCCTTGGACTCCTCAGTCGCCGCTCTCGCTAAAAGCAAACATTTTGAATTTATCTCAGCAGCCAATGGATCACTCCATTGGCTGTTTTTCTTCTTGGACGAGGAAAAGTAAAATTCACCTAACCGCACAGCGGGGCATCCCACCTTCCAATTCAAAAATTGCAGAGCCCATGATCACGCAGAACCTATCATTTTCCTCAACACTCTGATCAGCCAGAGGCTCTCAAAAAATTCTCACTTGATGCCGCGTTCAATTCAAAGCTGAGAAAGCCTTAAAATAGTATTTGGGAACTGCGCAAAGCTTCCTAAACTCTGAAAGTAATCTCATGAAAAAATCTTTTCCCACTCAATCTGGAAATCACGCTCCAGCCCGCGTCATCGAGGGAATCAAAGGTGAAATTAAAAAATACCTCAAACGTGAGCGAAAGAAGAAGCTCCCAGAAGGTGTTGATTTTTGGGATTTTGACTGCCGGGTAGGCGTCGATATAGGCTCCGCTAAAAATGTTCACGTTCAGGAACTCTCGAAAGCAATCGATGAAACCACCGCCAGTGAACCGGAGGTCATTTACATCGAGATCCTCGCAAAGAAGGGGCACCGAAACACCGCGTAATTTGTGAGTTACGAGATGTTTTTCGACGCCGCCCTTTTTTGACAGACAACATCTTTTCTCTTTTCCCTCGATTCGGGAGCCGCAAATAGAAACTCACGAGGATAAACGCGCTCGCTCGCCACGCTAACGCTCAGCACACAAGTCCAACTTCGAGATCGCCTTCTCAATGGTTGGCCGCTCGACGGTAATGACGTGCCCCCAAGAGGTGGACAATTCGGGCTTTAGATTTTGATTTTAATAACACCAATCGCCCGTCCATTAAAGCAGTTCTAAGAAACGTGGTAAAACACGCAAAAAGAGCGAATTCTTACCACCACGCGAAAGCTGCTCGGCAACGAGGTCACTCGGTGACTCAAGATCAGCCGGCACCTTACGATGTAGAAGATGTGTGCCGGACTCAATATGCTGGCAAAGATGCTTTGTTTCACGCTCACGTGTCACTTTCGCGAGAAAGTCATCACCTTCGATGATCATTTCGGCAAGCGCTGGTCCACCATCGGCGAACTGAAGGTCAATCTCAATCTTTACTCCCTCTTGAGACTCAAAATTTAACTCACTCGTATGGACCCACTTTGCCATCTCAGCCATCCACGCGATGGTAAGAAGCGCGGTGGTTTTTTGGTCATTACGAGCCTTCAAAGTCACCTTCTTCAGTGAAGGAAACGCGCTGAGAGCTGCCGGATCATCAAAAATCCCTGCAAGGGCGAGACGGAAATAAAAACTACGCGTCCAAGCGAGATCTTGCGTCACCATATGACAGCCGACATCTCCACGGGCTTGCTGGATTTTTACAAAACCCGCTGCAGGATCAGCCCACGCTGAACTATCAAAAATCAAGCGAT
Source organism: Akkermansiaceae bacterium (assembly GCA_039768255.1). GTDB lineage: Bacteria > Verrucomicrobiota > Verrucomicrobiia > Verrucomicrobiales > Akkermansiaceae > SW10. The sequence continues at coordinate 5,122 of JBDNAW010000021.1, forward strand.
CGAGCGGACGGTAAAGTTTCTCCTCGAAGAGGTCAGAAAGCTCACCCTGCCACCAAAAGACAAGCGGAAGATCACTATTTAAGTGCGCGAAAACTGTGTTGCGAAGGCGGCCAACGGCCCGACCTCTTAAAAGAAAGCTCACCTGCTCAGAACAGATCGATTTTTTCCCATGAGCCAAATGGCAGTGAGCGGTGATCCAAGCTTCCACGGAAGGTTCAGAATGCTTGCGGTCCATCCCGATGAGCACCGCGCGACAGGCGTGTTCTTCAGTCAGGCTCTGCGCGACTTGAGAATTCGGAAGTAATTGATGGGGTTCCTCAGTATAAATGAGAAGATTCATCAGTGAAGCATTGGTGCTTGCCTCATCGGCTTCCCAAAGCTTCTTGAGCTCACCATCAATCGAGCCCACCTCTACCGGCTGGCCGAGTCCTTCAGTTGCGATCGTGCTCATGAATTCTCCTGATTAAAGTCTACGCCATTTGCGACCTTCTCCGAGGAGCATTTCCTCAGCTTCTGTCGGGCCCCACGATCCCGCAGGGAATTCAGCCATCGGCGGCTTACTGTCACTCTCGTGCCATGCCTTTTCGATGTGATCGATGAATGTCCACGCTTCTTCAACTTCATCACGACGCGCAAACAAGGTGGCATCCCCTGCCATCGCATCAAGGAGGAGTCGTTCGTAGGCCTCTGGGCTGCTTTTTCCAAAACTGGTCGCGTAGTGGAAATCCATCTTCACCGGCTCCATCCGTAACGTAGTTCCCGGAAGCTTAGAAGTCATGCGAAGCGAGATCCCCTCGTCAGGCTGAATACGAATGACGAGGACGTTCCCATCAGGAACGCCGCCGGGAGTGGCGTTGAAAAGAACGCTCGGAGTCTCTTTAAAATGAATGGAAATTTCGGTCGCCTTTTTCGGGAGACGCTTACCGACACGCACATAAAATGGAACGCCAGACCAACGCCAAGTATCGATCATGCAACGCAGGGCCACATAGGCTTCGGTCTCAGACTCTGGGTTCACGCGATCTTCCTCACGGTAGCCCGGGACGGGGTTGCCATTGACGTGGCCCGCGGCGTATTGCGCACGAACCACGTTTTTAGTAACAAGCTCAGGAGTGTCCCACTTCCGAAGTGAGCGGATAACTTTCACCTTTTCATCACGGACCCCATCGGCCGAAAGATCCGTCGGAGGCTCCATTGCGATGAGACTAAGAAGCTGAAGGAGGTGGTTCTGGACCATGTCGCGAAGCGCTCCAGCCTTATCGTAATAACCACCACGGCCACCTTCCATCCCGAGATGCTCGGCACAGGTAATCTGAACGTGATCAATGTATTCTTTATTCCAAAGCGGCTCAAAAATGGCATTCGCAAAGCGCAAGACCATGATATTCTGAGCGGTTTCTTTTCCGAGATAGTGATCGATGCGGTAACAATCTTTCTCCTCAAAAGTTCCGTTTACCACCTCATTGAGGTGCTGTGCCGTCGCAAGATCAGTGCCAAAAGGCTTCTCGACGATGACGCGGGACCAGCAGCCTTCGCGCTCTTTATTTAGGCCTACTTTCTTAAGGTTGAGCAAGATGTCATCGAAGTATTCTGGAGCACTCGCGATGTAGTAGAGACGATTTCCTTTTCCGCCGCGCTCTTCATCGATCTCATCGAGACGCTTCGCGAGGCGCGCATAGCCATCCTCATCTTGGAACTCGCTCTGGTGGTAGGAAATTTCTGAAGCAAGACCTTCCCAAATCTCCTCATCATGACCAGTGCGGGAGACTTTTTTATTCAACTTCTCAAGACCATCACGGAAGAAGTCATCTTCCCAATCACGACGAGCAAAGCCGATGATCTTCACACCCGGAGGCAGCTCGCCATCGACTGCGAGATTATAAAGGGCTGGAACCAGCTTACGATGAGTCAAATCACCAGTGGCACCAAAGATTACCACCGTGCAAGGCTCGGCTTGATTACGTGAAACGAGTTCTTCTCTGAAAGGATTGCTCACGCGGCCTTCTGCCACTTTAGCGACTTATTCGCAAGCCCTGCGGGATGAATTTCATTCATTAACTTCATGCTTTGGGAGGCGAGCTTTCCCCCTCATCCAGATTCTGGAAGCCTTTATGAAGGATCGGAAATCAACTTTCCGTCTTCATGACAAAGAAAGAAGGCCATCTCGTCTCTCCCATAAAAAAACCCGAGGCTTTCGGCACTTCGGGTTTTTGAAATTTAGAACGGTAGAACTTAGTAAGGAAGCGGAAATGCTAAGTTAAACGCAAACACCCGCTCTTTAATGTCATTGAGCTCCGCGTCATTCTCACGCGCAGCGAGAGCTTCGTGGATGAACTCTGCGACTTGCTCGACATCGGCCTCCTTCATGCCACGGGTGGTGACGGCGGGAGTCCCGATGCGAATACCGCTTGGCTTCATCGGGCCCGCTTCATCGAATGGAATCGAATTTTTATTCACGGTGATCCCTACCTTATCGAGAGTGTCGGAAACAATGGAACCATCGAGACCCACTGGGCGAAGGTCGACCATGAAGACGTGGTTATCCGTTCCGCCGGCTACGATGCGGTAGCCGAGAGACTCGAGCTTCGTGGAGAACGCCTGCGCATTTTTGATAACCTGTGCCTGATAGTCTTTGAAGCTGGGCTTGAGAGCCTCCCCGAAGCACACCGCCTTTGCCGCAATGACATGCATAAGCGGGCCACCCTGAACACCTGGGAAGACACGGCCATCAATTTTTTTGGCATACTTCTTTTTACAAAGAATGATACCCCCACGAGGTCCACGGAGAGATTTGTGAGTGGTCGAGGTGACAAAATCGGCGTGCGGAACTGGGCTGTTATGAACGCCAGCGGCAACGAGTCCAGCGATATGCGCCATATCGACAAAGAGGTAAGCTCCGACGGCCTGCGCAATCTTGCCCATCCGCTCGAAGTCAATCTCACGAGAATAAGCGGAAGCACCACAGGTGATAAGCTTAGGCTGAACTTCCTTCGCTTGAGCCTCAAGCGCATCATAATCGATCCGCTCATCTTCCACGCTCACCCCGTAGTGGGTGACATCGTAGAGGCGGCCCGAGAAGTTCGCAGGGTGACCATGCGTGAGGTGGCCTCCGTGCGCGAGGTCCATCGTGAGAATCTTGTCACCTGGATCGAGCACCGCGAAGTAAACCGCCGTGTTAGCCTGAGAACCGGAGTGCGGTTGGACGTTGGCGTGCTCTGCTCCGAAAAGCTCCTTGAGACGCTCGATCGCGAGTTCCTCGACGACATCGACATTCTCACAACCTCCATACCAGCGACGACCGGGGTATCCCTCAGCATACTTGTTGGTGAGGAGTGAACCCTGCGCCTCCATCACAGCAGGCGAGGCAAAATTTTCTGAAGCAATGAGCTCTACGTGGCTCCGCTGACGCGCTTCCTCTCCCTTGATTGCCTGGAACACTTCCGAATCCGTCATCGCGAGGCGACTTCCGGAAGCTTTGCAAAGGCGGGCTTCGTGACGGCCACCTTCAAAATCGGTGGAGAGAAAAGTAGTGACCATTTCAAGCGCGACATCTTCAGCAACCACGGAAGCACCGAGGCAAAGGATGTTGGCATCGTTATGTGAGCGAGTAACCTTCGTCTCCTCCACGGTGCGGACATTGGCAGCGCGGACATCGCGAAAACGATTCGCAGCAAGACAAACTCCCACTCCAGAGGTGCAAACGAGAACGCCACGATCAGCACGCTCCTCGTGAACCGCACGGCCCACTTCATTGGCAAAGTCGGAATAATCAACGGACTCCGTGCCGTTCGTGCCGTAGTCAATGACTTCATGACCAGCTCCCTGAAGAGCTGCCACGATGGCGTTTTTCAACTCAACTCCGCCGTGATCGGCTCCGACTGCAACTCGAATAGATGGTGCGCTCATGAAGACACCCCATCCCTGCCCTCCCAAAAGGGAAAACGCAAGCGTTCACTTGGCTTTTCCATCTAACATCTGAAGATTCCCAATGACAGGCCGACAGTGAGGAAAACTTGTCTCTCTCTTCTGAGCGATTAGTATTTAGGTATGAGATGGTATATCAGCTTATTTTTGAGCACTCTTTCCTGCGCTGGAAAAATCTCGTTTTCCTCGACTCAAGCTCTGATCGATCAGCTCGAAAATCCAAGTGCAATCGGAGTCACCGATGTCGATCAAGACGGAGACATCGATTTCGTTGCCGCAGAAATGTATGGCCCACAATTACAATGGTGGGGGAATGATGGCGAAGGGAATTTCAAACCGGAAGGCGAATTCTTCTGGGATGTATCCACAGATTCCAAAGTTCTGCATCTCGGCGACTATAACGATGATAGCGTTATGGATACGCTTCTGGTGATCACAAATGATCAACCCTTTAGTCAAACCCTCGCAGTTTCATACGGGAAAAATAACTTTGAATTTGAGAGTCCAAAGACCTTTTTTGACGTAACCCACAGTGGCTCTCCTCGCATTCAAGATTTAAACGGAGATCACATTCCTGACCTCATCTTTGAGCGCTCCTACATCTTTTTGAGCTCTGGTGTTTTCACTTACGGGCCGCAACTCAATGTTTCGTTGAGTTTTGACCATTTTGCACCATGGACCTTTCTCGACTTAAATCAGGATGGGATCAAAGACCTCGTCCAAATTTCAGGCGTAGCGGCCATCTATCATCCACTCACCGCCGAAGGATTCGGTAATCCGATCACAATAAAACAGGGTAGCACTCTGGAAAAAATGCTCGCGGTCTCGATGCACCCTGTGAGTCATGATGTCCTTATTCTCAGCGCAGAAAAGGAAGCCCGCGCCTCCTCAACGCTCACCGGTAAGGTGTTTCTGCGTTCTCACACATACGAGGAGAACTTTCAACTGAGTGAGAAAGAAGAACTCGAATGGCAAACCAATGATCTGCAAACCGCTCATTTTCTGACGTATCCTGGTGCTATGCGTCAATTCGTGATGACCCCGTTGGGTGATCGCGGTTTGGCATCGATCAGCGAAGTTTTATACAAAGATGGAAGTTTGCAAGTAAATCACATCCTCACAGAATATCTCGATAATCAAACCCACCCACTTCTGGGTAGAATCGACGGCGATTCGGAAGACGATTTTATTTTACCATGTTTTCCAAATGGGGATTTGGCTCCCAAGAACAGCTCGCAGGTAAAGTGGACGAAAATTAAACAATCCGTGCATTTCCCGAGAGTCTCTACTCCGGTCACGGATACCAGCTTGAGGCATAAAGTTCAGTATATAGGTGATATCGATGGTGATGGTGATGAAGATTTTATCACCATCCAAGAGTTTTTGAGTTCTGAGCCATTCGGCGACACTCAGATTTTTGATGTAGTCACTAGCCCTCTAATTTTTTGGGACAATCAAGGGACTGCGGGAGAATTCTTACGCAATGAACTTCCCTTATTCGATATTGGGACGAGTCGTTTAGGTCATCGTTTTGAGATTGTTGCCGCTAAGGATTTGCATGGAACATTGGATGCTTTCAACGGCACATCACTCGCAGAAAAAAATTGGCCAAGAGGACGAATCGACTTCCTTATTGCTATATATACCTATCATGGGGATTCATCTTGCTTGGTGACTCTGCAGTGGATGTTCCAAGATGAAGATGGCGTATTTCACCTGGATCCAGATTTCCTCTATTTGGATTGGTGGCAAACAACAGCAAGATGGAAATGGGCCCTCGGAGATTGGGATGGTGATGGGACCGATGATTTAATGATAACGCGCCAATCGAGTGATGGAAAATTTATTCAACGCGGCTGGACTTACTGGGCAAAAGGTAACGGCATGCGTTTCGGTCAGAGCCAATTTTTAACGATCGGCTTCGTTTCTCCTTTCATTGAAGACTTTGACCGTGATGGGAATCTTGATCTCATCGGAAATACCGCTCTCTTCAATGGCGATAATACAGGTGGAACTATTGGTACTGTTGCATTTTCTGATAAAGCAAGCTTGCAACGATACGAGCCCACAGGCTTCTACTTCGACCTGGAACAATCCTTCGATCTCAATCAAGACAACATCGCGGATTTCTTCGGAATTAATAGTGGGGAGTGGGGAGTCTTTCAACGTGACGAAACTGGCAGCATTCAAAAACTCTCTTCAGTTCCGACACCTGAGGCGTTTCACCCTCTGGTTCAACATCGATTTTTAGACCTCGATTCAGATGGCGACGAAGATCTGCTTGAGTTTCATATTGAAAAATTTTCCTTCTCGGAGATTGCCGTCTTTTGGCGTGAGAACCGACGCGGATCATCCTCCTCATTCTGGGGACAAGAATTAATCCCTCTTGCACCAGCCATTACAAGTGGAAGGAACCGCGGCCATATGATCGACATCGATAACGACGGCATCAAAGATCTCATGGTTGAGGGCATTGACGGAAGTCGGCTGGAATGGTTCAAGATCACTAAGAGTAGTGAGCCAATGGCATTTACCACTTGGATGGACACCTATGAAGCAAGAGGTCACTCCGCCGATCTTAGTTCAGACTATGATCTGGATGGTTTCTCGAACTGGGAGGAATTCATTTTCGGGAGTAACCCAGCTCTTCGGGAAAACGATTCGACATCAGTGCCAGGCGTGCGGATGGGCGAGAATGGTCTCGAGTTTTCGTTTCTCTCACGCATTGATGCCGATGAAATGGGACGACGCCTTTACCATGAAAGAAGCAGTGATTTAGAGAAGTGGTCAACGATCACGGAGAGTCCCTTGCGAACGCCTGAAAATGAAAACTACGAGCGAGTCAGCTTCCCACTCAACTCAGAACTAAAGCGCGAGTTTTTCAAGACAACGATTTCTCCGCCGCCAAACGAGTAAGCTCCTTGGCTTTTCCATCTAACACTTCATCTTTCGGGCATGGGAAAAGGTGATGAGGAAAATCAAGCGCGGCTGCAGGTGCTTTCCAGCTTTGGGAAAGATTTGGCCCGCCGAGCAACATCGAAATGTGAGATTTTTCAGAAAAACGGAGTCCCGCTGAAGATTTACGAGGTCCCCCAGAAAGCAGCGTACCCGATATGGATCGCTATTTGATGATCTCAGAAGAGGTGATTGGGGAGCTCGAAAAATCGAAGAAGCTTACTTAGATGATGAAGTGCTTGAGGCGGCCAAGGCGGCATCTCTTAGTTAACTGTGCTCTAAGATAAAAAAGCTCAAATCAACTTCAGTCCGTGTTTTTGGTAGATGGACATCTTCCGATCCCTGCTCAAAAAATGGAGATCATTCTGAAGGGCATGCCAAACAAGTAAGCGGTCAAACGGGTCACGATGCTTTTCCATCGGGAGCTGATGAATACTCGACATCACCCGCGAGTCTCCAGTTGCGATGAGGTATCCATTGTCTTCCATCAACTTTGGAATTTCATCTGGAGTGCATCCTGTCAGCTCGAGTTTGCCGACCGCATATTTGAGACTGATCTCGAAAAATGAAATCGGGTGGCAATAAATTTGATGATCCGTGCTCGTTAAAATTTCTTTCTCATGGACCGTCAACTTCGTCTCGTCGATCAGCGCCCAGAGAATGATTTGGGTATCAAGAAGGATCGTCATCGTCACACATTTCCAAAAGTTCTTCCGTCGTCATCTTGAAATCATTCGCAAATTTCACCGAGCCTTTGCCCTGTAAAATGCCGATCACTCTCTTCTTCGGCCGAATCCGATCCATGGGCACGAACGCCCCTACTGGCTTCCGATTCTTCCCTTTGGTTACAATGACTTCTTCGCCTTTTTCAACGATCTCAATGACCTCTGAAAATTGCGCTTTGAAATCTGCAATGGACATCGTGGGCATGCCCCTACACTAATAGAACTTGTCAACTTGTCAAACTCATCGATCCCCCACAAAAAGCGTGTGACTAAAGCGCTTCGCCTTCGGGTAGGCCTTCGCTGGGAGCGCTTCGACGTTTTTAAAATCACGCTGCATTGCTTTGGCGAAGGCTTTGTCTTCGTGCGCGGACCAGAAGATGGCACGACCACCGGGGCGGAGGGATTTTGCGATCATGCCGAGGCCTTTTTGGGCGTAGAGTCTCGCGTTGCCTTCTTGGACGAGTGGGTCAGGGCTGTTATCGACATCTAAAAGGATGGCATCGTAATGACCGGGGCCGTTTTTGCGGATGATCTCGAAGACGTCTCGCTGATCGACCACGGTACGGGGGTCATCGAGCAAAGCTCCGTTAACGGACTGAAGGAATTCGCGATTCCATTCCACGATGATCGGAAGCAACTCAGCGACTTCTACGATCGCATCTTCTGGCACCAGCTCGAGGACACGCCGCAGGGTGAACCCAAAGCCCAATCCCCCGATCAAGACGCGCGGCTTTTCACCGAGGTTTTTGCAAGCGAGCTCAGACATCGTTTGCTCCGAAAGGCACTGCGTGGTACTCATGAGTGGAACGCCATCGACCTTGAGGAAATAGTGGCCGTCATGCTCCTGGAGAAGCAACGTTTTACCATCAGGAGTGGGCGAGGTGGCTAAATTCGTGGTCTTTTTCATGAAAATTCTACGATTTGAGTTGGTCCCACTTCTCCTTTTCCATGGAGCACAAATCATCCGCCCAGAAGGCATTCAGCTCAGCAAGGTGATCTGCTTGTAAAGGCAGAACCAATGACAAGGGCACAACAATCATCGTCTTCATCAACTCACTGCTTAGCAGCTGAAGTTGAAACTGGAAAGCCTCGCTCAAAAATCCCACCTTCCCGTCATGACGAAAGACGAACTCTTCTCTAGCCTTCCGCCCGAGTTTCCCGATGACCTCTTGCCGAAGATTCATGACCTCCTGATCGAATCGAAGAAAACGATCGTCGTGCTTGATGATGACCCCACCGGCACGCAAACCGTCTTCGATGTTCCCGTCCTCACTGACCTCTCGCCGCAAGCGATTCGCGATGCCATCGATGAAGCCCCGCCAGTTCTCTTTCTCCTGACCAACTCCCGCGCCCTCACCGCCGCACAAACGACGACACTCCATCAAAGCATCGGCAGCACGCTCAAGGAATTCGAGAATGACGTCATCATCATCTCTCGTTCTGATTCCACTCTACGCGGCCACTTCCCGCTCGAAACCAATACCCTTCAAGACGCGCTCGGGATTCCAAGTGCCCCCACTCTTTTCATTCCCTTCTTCGCTGCAGGCGGGCGCGTCACCGTGAATGACACGCACTACGTGATCGAGGGTGAGACCGCCACGCCCGCGCACGAAACTCCGTTCGCAGACGACAACGCCTTCCCCTTTTCTCACTCCTTTCTCCCCGATTACATCGCGGAAAAATCCGGTGGTCCCATTGATGTCCAGAGCCTCTCGCTCGATGACCTCCGCTCCGGTGATGTAGCTAAAAAACTCGCCGCTCTTCCCGACGGCTCCACCTGCATCGTCAATGCCACCTCGATCAAGGATCTCGATGTCCTCTCACTCGCACTTCATCAGAGTGATCGACGCTTCATCATTCGCTCCGCCGCCTCCTTCGTGCAATCGCTCGCGGGCATCGTAAGCCGTCCACCACTCGATCCTTGGCAGCTGCAAGACCTTGAAGAAAACCCCAACGGAGGGCTCATCATCGTGGGTTCTCACGTCCCAAAAACGAGCGCTCAGCTTGCTCACCTTCTCGAGAACAATCGTGACCTCGTTGCACTCGAGCTCAACGTTCCCGCTCTTCTCGAAAACCCCGACGACACCCTCTTCCCTCTCTCGGCAAAGCTCAACCAAACCATTGAGTCCGGAAAAACGGTCGTCCTCTTCACCTCTCGTGAGCGCATCGATATGACCACTGATGCGGAAAACCTCTTCGCCTCACAAACGATCTCCCGCGCCCTCGTTTCCCTCGTTCAATCCGTCGTCGCTCGCCCCAGTTTCCTCATCGCAAAAGGCGGCATCACTTCCTCAGACATCGCTACCGATGCTCTCGGTATCAAAATGGCAAACGTCCTCGGCCAAATCCTCCCCGGCGTCCCAGTGTGGACCTTAGGAAACGAAACCCGTCACCCCGGCCTCGCCTACGTCATCTTCCCCGGAAACGTCGGCTGCGATGACGCCCTGACCGAGGCGTATCGGAAGCTCAAGAACTGATCTTCAGCCTCGGCTCAATCCACCTACGGTGCGCAACCACCACGACGCGATCAAAAAAACGCCAGTCCCAAACCTGCGCTGATGCCAATCAAAGTTCCACTCAGCATCACGGTTGCATTACTCAGGCCCCAATGAAAAAGCATTCGCCCAAACCACACCGCTCCGATCCCACAAGGCAGCGCGAGCAAGGCACACACTTGATAGTGCAGGGCACGGAAACCGGAAAAGAATCGTTTTTTCATCAAGGCGATCAGTAGAAAGAAAAAGAGCATTGGGCCCCCGCCATCATCTAGATAGTCCTCTCCAGCTGGCCCCAGCGCTAAGCTTGAGTCAGCCAGAAGGAAAATGAAGTGAAGTGAAAACTTCATTCCCTAGCCTGGAGGCCATTGCAGCGGTCGACCAGCGAGAATGTGCAGGTGCAGATGCGGCACCGCTTCGCCACCGTGGGGACCATTGTTAATCACAGTCCGGAAGCCCTCTTCTGCGAAGCCTTGCGAGCGTGCGATTTCTCCCACCTTGAGCATCATGTGACCCAGCGTTTCCTGGTCGGTCGCGGTCGCGAGCGCAATGCGAGGAATCGGCCTCTTAGGAATCAGCAAAAGATGAGTTGGCGCTTGTGGAGAAATATCGCGAAAACAAAAGCAAAGGTCATCCTCATAAATGACGTCCGCCGGAATTTCTCCCGCGATGATTTTTTCAAAGAGAGTCGGCTCACTCATAGGTTTTTTGTTTCTTTAGACTCTACCCGAAGCTCGATCTGTCGCTCGGTCATCGTGTGATCCGTGCGGAAATTTTCGATAAAGTCCACAATCTCTAAAGCGAGCTTCGCACAATCTTTGGTAAAACTTTTTTTACCCCGAAGAATCATCGCGCTCTCTTGGATATCGCGAAAGCTAATCACCTCCGCACCACAATCAGCGAGGTGATTTAGGTCTTCTGTTAAGAGGCAAAAGAAGACGAGTTCGTAGCCATTTCCAGCTTCGCGCGCCCAACGCGCGAGCGAAACCGTCACTGGCGGCGCGAGCGGCTTGAGCTGATAGGCGATGGCATCACATCCAATTTTGTGAAGCATCCCCTCGATCCTTTTGTAAAGGTCTTCAATCGAAAGAACCCTTAGCGGACAGCGATGCTCAAGATAATGCAGAACACCATCACGAATCTCATCGATAAACGGGAAATCATTTCGATCACACCGCGCCGCTGCCCGATGAAGCGCCTCATCAATCCACTCAGTGCTGTAGCCCACCACCTGATGATGGCCCACTTGTAGCACAGGGAGATTACCGACGAGACAGATCATTTAGTTAAAGAAATTTACGCTGGAACACATCGTTCCGAGAACGTTTTTCAAGGGCTTGGATTTCGGCGATGAACTCACCGACATTTTCAAAAGAACGATACACTGAGACATAACGAACATAGGCCACGGGATCGATTTCATGGAGCTTGTCCATGACCTTAGCCCCGATGTTTTTTGAAGGAACTTCCTGTAAATGGTCTTTATGAAGCTCGGAAAGGATTTCATCAACGGCTCGGCCGATGCGATCCATCGAAACCTTCCGCTTCTCGCAAGCCTTGACGAGCCCACGGAAAAGCTTCTCTCGATTGATCGCCTCACGCGTGCCATCGGATTTAATAACGCGGAGCTCGGTGCGCTCAACCTGCTCATAGGTCGTGAAACGTGACCCACAAGAAAGACACTCGCGTCTGCGCCGAATCGATGTGCCGTCTTTGGAACTTCTTGAGTCGACAACTTTGTCTTCAAGAGAACCACATTTAATACAGCGCATATTTTTACAATCTCGATTGCGATGAAAGACTGAGCTGCTGCTCGCCTCTCGAAAGGAAAAAGCTACCAACACCTTTATCCGAAAATCATTTTTTTTAAGTTCCCCAAAATAACGGCTCGATCTTTAAAAACTCTTCATCAGGAGAGGTTTTCAGGCCCAAAAAACCAGAAAATTAACGATTTCTTCCACAAAGAATCCATATCCTCCCCAGATCCATATACTTAAGGAGGCTTAAGCATTTAGCAAACTTAGCACTTTCCCTCTCCCAAATAAAATTTCGATATTCGACTCAAAAAATTCTTGCCGCAACTCGGAGGCGATGGCAAAGAGTCCTCGCAACGCAGCTCTCCAGAGCGATCAAGCGTGCGGGTGTAGCTCAGTGGTAGAGCGCGACCTTGCCAAGGTCGATGTCGAGAGTTCGAATCTCTTCACCCGCTCCATTTTCCCATAAGGGGTTACGAGCAATCGTAGCCCCTTATTCTTTGTCCAAATATTGAGGAGGCGCAGTTAAGGCGCAACTAGGCGCAACAATTTTCCTCGGATTTACCCCCGTTTTTGGCCGTAGTTGGTTTTAGACATGGCACAGATTTCAACCCTCACACCGACAAAAGAGTAGTAACGGAACCGTTGGAGACTTTGTATTCCTGGCGATATTTCGATTACCGGAAAATGGCGACGCGAATTCTTTCAAACGAAGGAAGCCGCAGAAAGACGGGCGACAGAACTGAAGAAGCTCCGGAAAGAAAAGGACTCTTATGCAGCCAAAGCCACCGTCCGTTTGATCCGTGATGCTGTCGAGTGCGAGAATATGGCACAGCTCTACGGCTTTTCCTCGATGCGTGAGGCCTTTTACACCTGGTCAAAGACCTCTGAGCAGCAAAAGAGCGCCCTGACGTTCTGCGAGCTACTGGAGGCCTAGGAAGACGACCGTCAGCAAAACTGGTCGCATGCCTCCAGTTCTCCTTGATCCATTTCCCGATTTTTTTGAAGACTTTCCAGATCGGGGATAAAATTTTAGCAATCGCTTTAAAGAGCTTTTTGAAGAAAT
>JBDNAW010000022.1:0-6960 GCA_039768255.1 Akkermansiaceae bacterium
ACCTCTCTCAAAAGCCCCGCCACTCGCGGGGCTTTTTCGTCCCCTCCTTTTTCTTTCCCATCTTGTCATCTCTCTCTAAGTTCCCGCCGACATGCTGCAGGCCAACGAACCACTCACCGATCTTGTCACCGACGCGAAGATCCACTTGAAGAATTTTCTCAACACCGAAGCTACCGTGGTCGCGGCAGCTCCCGGCCGAGTGAACCTCATCGGAGAACACATTGATTACTGCGATGGTTTTGTCCTCCCGCTCGCGATCGAGCGCTACATCGTCATCGCCGCTGCTCCCAATGGCACCTCCACCGCACGTATCGGTTCTGTCAGTAAAGATGTCGTCGAGATCGACCTCTCCACTCCACAAACGATCTCAGACGTAAAGTGGTCAAACTACCTTCGCGGGGTTCTCAAAGGCTTCCATGACCTCGGACACGACATCCCCGGCTTCGATGCCTACATCGTTTCCAATGTCCCCCTCGGTGGTGGACTTTCCTCTTCCGCTGCTCTCGAGTGCGCCCTGGCCACCCTTCTCGAAGGCCTCCTCGGCATCACCCTTGGCGTCAAAGAAAAAGCCCTCCTCGCGCAAAAAGCCGAGCACGATTTCGCCGGAGTTCCCTGCGGAATCATGGACCAATTCGCCTCCGCCTTTGGAGAAGCCGATCAGCTCGTTCTCATCGACTGCCGTTCGGGCGAGCCTGAGATGGTTCCTTTTTCAAATCCCGACCTCTCCATCATCGTCGCAAACACCTGCGTCTCGCACGACCTCTCCGACGGAGGCTACGCCGCTCGCCGGAAGGCCACCGAAGACGGCATCGCCATCATTGGCAAAGAGAGCTGGCGTGATGCCACCATGGAAGATGTCGAAGCAAAGAAAGACGCAATGGGCGATGTCATTTACCGCCGCTCCCGTCACGTCGTCGGAGAAATCCAACGCACCATGGACGCCGTCGCCGCTTTCAAATCGGGAGACTTTTCGAATATCGGCACCCTTATGGCCGACTCGCACAATTCCCTTCGTGATGACTTCGAGGTCTCTTGTAAGGAACTCGACCTCATGGTCGAAATCGCCAGCGCACTCCCCGCCGTCCTCGGTTCCAGAATGACCGGAGGCGGCTTTGGAGGCTCCACCGTCACTCTTTGCGAAACAAAACACGCAGAAGAAATCGGTAAAATCCTGCACGACCGTTACCTCGCTGAGACCGGCATCACACCCGTAATCTTCGCCACTCGCCCCGCAAAAGGAGCGCACGTGATTTAGCGCTACTCCTTCATCCAAATCCGCACCTTGAGATTTTATTCTTCAACGATTTCGAACGAGCTCCTCAATTGTCCGAGTATCAGGACCCTGAGCTGCTCACGTTTTTCACAACAATGACAATCGGCACTGAAATAAGGTACTGAAATGAATCAGCCTCATTCTTCGTAAACAAAAAATCATGCTCCGCATCTGCACCTTTCTCCTCTTTCCCTTCCTCGCCCACGCTTCCCATATCGAACGCGATGTCATCGTTTACGGCGGAACCTCCGCCGGCGTGACTGCTGCGATCCAAACGTCCCGCATGGGAAAAAGCGTCATTCTCATCGAGCCTTCCCAACACGTAGGCGGACTCACTTCCGGTGGACTTGGAATGACCGATTCCGGAAAACGTGAGGTCATTGGTGGACTTTCTCGTGAATTTTATCAACGCCTTCAGCAGCACTACCATCAGCCCGATGTCTGGCGACAACAAAAACCCACCGATTACGCCTACTACAAACCAACAGATGATGCCATCTGGCGCTTCGAGCCCCACGTCGCAGAGAACACTCTCAAAGCGATGCTCGCTGAAGCTCAAGTGGAAGTCGTTTACGGTGAACGGCTCGATCTCGACAATGGAGTGAGCAAAGAAAAGGGCAAGATCACCGAGATCCGCATGGAATCCGGTGATGCCTTCCGCGGTAAAATCTTCATTGATGCCACCTACGAAGGCGACCTCATGGCCAAAGCCGGAGTCACTTACACCATCGGGCGTGAACCGAATTCCAAATACGACGAAACTCTCAATGGCGTGCAAACGGAAAACGCCCGCTCGCATCAGTTCCTCCACAATGTCGATCCCTACCTCATTCCCGGTGATCCCAAAAGCGGACTCTTACCCGGCGTGCAAGCCGAGGGCCCCGGTAAAGAAGGCGCAGGCGACAAACGCATTCAGGCCTACTGCTTCCGCATGTGCCTCACCGACGATCCCGCCAACCGCGTCGCCTTCCCCAAACCCGAGGGCTACAATCCACTCCGTTACGAGCTCTACCTCCGCTACATTTTAAAAGGCTGGCGCACCGTCTGGGGCAACCATAAGCCCATGCCCAATCGCAAGACTGACACCAACAACCACGGCGGCTTCTCCACCGATAATATCGGCATGAACTATTCCTACCCTGATGGGGACTACGCCACCCGTGAAGCCATCATCAAAGAGCACGAAACCTACCAAAAAGGCCTCTTCTGGTTCCTCTGTAACGATCCCCGCGTCCCCAAAGACCTCCAAGAAAACATCAGCAAATGGGGCCTCGCCAAAGACGAGTTCACCGATAACGGAAACTGGCCTCACCAAATCTACGTCCGCGAAGCCCGCCGCATGGTCAGTGACTACGTCCAGACCGAAGCCGACTGCTTCCGCACCCGCCAAACTCCAAACTCCGTCGGTATGGGCTCCTACAACATGGACTCCCACCATGTTCAGCGCTACGTCGATCAAAACGGCTTTGCTCGTAATGAAGGAGACGTTCAAGTCTCACCCGGCGGCCCTTACCAAATCTCCTACCGCGCCATCCGTCCGAAAAAAGAAGAGTGCCAAAACCTCCTCGTCCCCGCTGCCCTTTCTTCTTCACACATCGCCTTCGGTTCCATCCGTATGGAACCCGTCTTCATGGTGCTCGGACAATCTGCCGCCACCGGTGCCTGCCATGCCATTGATGAAAAAGTCGCGGTGCAAGACATCGACCAAGCGAAACTCAAGGCCCAACTCATCGCCGATAAGCAAGTCCTCGACTACGAACGTCCAGCAACAAAAGCCCCCATCCCAATCTCAAAGATTCGAGGCACCGTCGTCGATGACACCGCTGCTCAATTCAACGGGTTCACCAACAAAAGTAAATCCACCTCCGGCTATGTCGGCACCGGCTACCGTCACAATGGCGGGCCAGCAAAAAGCACCGTGCAAAGCGCCGAGTTTACCCCCGACCTCCCAGAAGATGGGGGCTACCAAGTGGCCATCGCCTTCACTAATAATGCTAACCGCGCTACCAATGCCACCGTCACCATCCACTATCATGGCGGCAGTAAGACCCTCAAAATTAACCAGCGCAAACCCAAAGCCTCCCCACTCCTCACCCTTGGCGTCTTCCCCTTCAAAAAAGGGAGCACCGGAAAAGTTATCCTCTCCGACGAAGAAGCCGATGGTTACGTCATCGCCGACGCCGTCCAGTTCTACAAAAAGCCCGGCCACCAATAGGAAACCCACGCCTTCAAGTGATTTGGCAATCCTCCTTCTGACACCTTTTGACAAAATTGCGCTGTGCCCAATTTCTCGCTGAATCAACTCACCGTCTTCGCCGCGATCTGCACAATCTTGAACACGATCAACGGCCAAGTGCCTGCCTTCGATCCTGGCCTCCAGCATCTCGAAAACCCACCCATGGTCGTCCAGACCCGCACTCCTCCCACACCGCCGAAACCAACCGAAGACTTCGAGACGAAACCCGGCTTCCGCCTCATCGAGACTCTTGATGACTTCCGTGCCGCCATCAAAAAAAGCAACCAAAAGATTCGTTTCAAACCAGGAATCTACCGCGCAACCAAGGCCGACCCTCCCATCGATTTTCCTGAAAAAAACTCCTCTTCTGATCGGGAGAAAAAGACCTCCCGTCAGGAACACATTTTCGCAGTCACAGGGTCTAACAACTTATTCGACCTACGTGGTGTCGTCATCGAAACCCCCGTCTCAGTCCAAAGCAAACTTTCCGGACGCACCCACGTCTCCGATAGCTGGCATATCAATGGCGAGAACAACACCTTTGTCGGAGGCTACTTTCGCAACATCATCGACATGCCCTACCCCAAGTACCGCGTCACTGGTAACGAGTTCGAAGTCCGGGGAGATCGCAACCGCTTCTTCGACTGTATCTTCGTCATCAAAGGATCCATCCCATATGGATACACCGATTTCTACGGAAAAGGCGCTGGCAGTTACGGCCGCCTCAACAAGCATTGCTTCATGTCGATTGATAAGGCCAACGACACCGAACTTATCCGCTGCAAGGTGTTCCAACAGTCCTTCGGCCACTGCGTGCACTTCCATGATGTCGATGGCGCCCTGATTCAGGACTGCGCCTTCACCGGAGCCCTTCGACCCACCGATGACATCTTCAAAGAGAAAATCGGCCGCGCCGTCGAAAACGACTTCCACATGCTTTACCGTAAAAAGCAGCCCATTCCTAGAGGTCAGGTGATTCCGCTCACCGAGGATGGTATTCGCTCCTACGATAACGTCCGTAACATCAAAGTCATCAACACCACCGTGGAACGCATGCGTGGCGCGATCCAACTCCTCTGCACCGGAGACGTCACCCTGGAAAATGTCACCGTCCTCGAAAGCGGCGATTTCTCCTTCGATGTCTCCGCCACCAAGGGCAGTAAAATCACCATGAAAAATTGCCGGGGTGATGTCGCCTACAACCCGCTCTTCAACCTCACCCGCGGCGACCTCCCCGAAAATGCCCTCTACGAGGTCACCATCCTCAGCCCTCCCAAAGGATCCGACCCCACTCCCCGTTCCAGCCTCGGCAAAATTTGCGGAAAGAACTGCAAGTTCATCCTCCACAATGGCATCACCCGCCCCCTGCCCGAAGAGGCCAACTTTCTCATCTGCGGCGGTGACAAAGAATTAACCAACTCCACCATCGAGAACAACACCACCGCCAAACTCATTCTCGAACGTAACGTCCGAAATTGCACCATCCGCTCCCTCGGCCCGGTCGAAGACAAAGGATCCGGAAACAAGATCATCCAAATCGTAAAACCCTGAATGCCTGCCTTCCTCAAATCAATCAGGCAGATTTTTCATTCATGATTGTCATCAATGAACCCGTTCTCTCCGGCTGCCCGGTGATACGCACCGCTTGAATGATCAACAAATCCCCTCTCCTGTGAATTAGCCTTTGCCTGGCATGTTTTTGTGTTTTTGTATAAACGCTGGGGCTGGCCGGGATTTCGGGTGGTGACGGTGACGAGTTCTGCCAGTCGTTTGAAGAAACTGGTGGAGGTGACGAAGGATTACACTGCTGCTCATGGAGGAGCAGGAACGTTTTTGTATACGGATTTGAAGTCGTTCAGAAAAGCCACGACGATCGAAGAGGTGTCTTGGTCGGATGGGCAGGGAAGGGATGCTTCGCTTTGGTGATCTGCTTGGAGCGAAGGTCCTAACGAAAAATGCAAAGCACATCTGGTCGTAGGAAGAACACCGCTGGAATGACACCAGCGGTGTTTTTGAGTCGTGTGACGGATGTTAAAATCTGAAACCCGAGGTGAGCCCTACTTGAAGGTCATTCGTTTCATCATCAAACTTTACGGTTAATCCTCCGAGCATGTCTCCAACAATGGCATCATTTGCTTTCACCAGAAAAAGCCCCAATCCTGGAGAAGCGTAGAAATCTCCATCACTGTAACTAAGACGGGCAAATAGGCTTACCGCCGGAGTGTATTCGGAATTTTCGAGCACGCTGGTGTCAGAAGAGTTGATTAAGCGAAGGACATCCATATCAAGATACCATTCGTTTCTAAAGGCAAGATTGCCCTCGCGAGCAACAGTTTCTTTTACAACAAATCCTGAGCCTACCGGAGTAACTTGCTTAAAGGTCTTCTTGGACAGAGCATCGTAATTACTCTGCTTTCGATTTCCAAATGAGAATCCCCCAAAGGTTTTGGCATTTACTTGGGTCGTATAAATGACGCCAAGATCATATAGATGCTCGCTTGATCGGCTTATTTCACTGCCGGGAGCTGCCACGGGGTCCAAAAGAGTGTAGCTGGCATGAGTATACCCAATTTTGTAGGTCCACCATCCCTCATCCCATCCTTTACCTTCGCCGGGCTTTGTTCTTCCCGGGTTATCTCGTTCCCCGAAGTAAAGATTGGCAGTCAAATCACCAGCAATATCGCCATCTTTAAAAAGACTAGCATATCCATTGGAAGCTGCAGCTGACAGGGTAAATCCCAGCCATTTTTCGACGCTGGAATTGCCATCTTCATTGAGTTCTTCGCGACTGAGAAAGTATCCCGCAGAGACTCGTGAGTCGGTAAACCCAAGAGATCCTAATCCCCAACCAGACCAGACGACATTTTCGTCGTCAAAATTATCCGCATCAGCATTCCCACCTAGGCTCTTTGACTTTTCAGGCGGGATGGGAAAGATGAGACTCGTTTGTCCTTCGGAATCACCAAAGAATACTTGTGCGCTAAGGCTTGATAAAGAGAGGCCCGAGGCCAGTGCTAGTGAGTATTTCGTTTTCATAATTTGATTCTCGCTGTTTCTCTGGCAGTTCCGTCTGCACTGATCGGCACATCTTCGTATTTGTGTTCTTTTTTGTATTCGGAATCTCCAACTTTGGTGACTGTTGTTGTCCCGCTTACTGTGGCAGGGGCGGAATCAATTTCCCAATAGACATTTAAATAGGCCCCAGGATCGATGGCGCGATTACGATATTCTCTGGTTTTGGTGGTGATTTCTTTACGAAGTTTTCTTCTTCCCTCGAGCTCGTAGTATTCGCGTAGAATGGCCCCGGTGCACGTGAGTTTTGTTTTAACATTATATATAGGCATTTTTAATATCTACAATGTAATTATTTAAACGATATCGATACTGTCAAGAAATAATAAACTATTTAGTTGGCGTGTAAATTAAACATAAACATAACGTTCGCCGCCTA
>JBDNAW010000023.1:0-9390 GCA_039768255.1 Akkermansiaceae bacterium
AGGATGTAAGACTCAGCAACCTTAAAATGACCAAGGCGCATGAGCTCTTCCTGAACGATATCTTGGACGTCCTCGATGTGGACGAAGGCTTGATCACCGTGGCGGACACGCTCGGTGACGGCCTTCGCAACATCACTAGCAGCACTGGAGTCTTCTTTGAGAGATAGGCAAGTGCGAGTGACAGCTTGCTCGATCTTAGTCTCGGACCACGGAACAACATTTCCATTCCGGCGAATGAGGCGGACGGGGATGACGCTGAGGTTGTCACCGACGACGATCTCACCGGTATTCTCGAGGGAGCGGTGGAAAACGAGGGACTTCGCAACATCGTGCGCATCGTTCTCGATGAGGGCTTTTTCAATGAGAAGGTAGAGATCATTCTGAGTGAGCTTCAGCTGACCACCGCGCTGGACCTCACGCATGAGAGACGCTGAGACGCGCTGAGCGACAGAGGAAACGAAGGATTGGTTCTGCTCAGAAAAAATATTCTCAGTGGGCTCCTTACGGGAGATCAGAAGGTTCGCAAGGGATTCGCCGATCGCATTTGCAACACTGGCGAGAGAAAAGGTTTCTTCGGCACCACCACGGGTGACCGTGATCTCTGGGACGGGAGCACGGTGCTCGGTCGCAAGAGAGTCAGGCCAGTTGAAAGGAGAGGGCTCTTCAGAAGAAAAGCGACTGGAGACGACTTCTTTAAGGGCGGTGTCTTCTTCGAGAGTGATGGAGCGATACATTTTTCGGTGAAATAAGTGAAAGGGTGGAGGAAGGATAAATTTTCGGTGTTCAGCTGACAATTATTAGACTGGGCTGAGGAAACTTGGTTGAGGAGGGCGTACGGGACTGGTGATATTTGAGTGACAGGCACAGAAAGAGCGGGGCTGAACATTGTCAGCTGAAAGCTCCCATCTCCGTCGGACTAAAGATCGTCGTCGTCGTAACCGGATTCCTCGAGGGCTGAGGCCTTTTGATATTCAGTGACTTTTCCTTCGAAAAAGTTCTGCTCTTTTTTGAGATCGATCGCCTCTGAAAGCCACGGGAACGGATTTGAGGTGCCACCAGTGAGAGGCTCAAGGTGACAATTCACGAGACGGCGGTCAGCGATGTAATCGATGTATTGCTCGAACTCATCGACAGAGAGACCGACGGAACCAACTGGGAGGCAGTCACGAATGAACTCCTTTTCAAGGCGAACGCCTTCGGCCATGGTCTGACGAAGGTCTTCTTTGAATTCGGCAGTCATGATCTCAGGGTTTTCAACAACGAGTGAATTGAGGAGGTTTCGGAAGACCTCGATGTGGTTCGACTCGTCACGCAAGGTATAGCGGAACATTTGGCCAATACCGGGGAATTTATTCTGGCGATACAGACTCAGAATCATCCCAAAGAGGCCGTAGAATTGGGTCCCTTCCATGATCTGTCCAAAGAGGAAGATGTTCTTGGCGAGGGCTTGCTTGTCCTCAAGCTTAGTGAGATCCATATCCCGGCGGAGGCCTCGTGAATTGCTAACCACGAAATTGTTCTTCGCTTTGATGGTAGCAACGTCTTCAAACATCGCTTCGCACTCATGTGGATTGAGGCCAAGGCTCGAAATCATGTAAACGAGACTATCTGCGTGAATGTTCTCCTCATGGGCGTGACGACCGAGGACGAGCTTGAGCTCAGGAGCGGTCATGAGCTCGCGCACCACGTGTATAATATTATCACCTACAATTCCCTCGGCGGCGGAAAAATAACCAATGCCCATCTTGATAATCCAACGCTCAGCATCAGTGATCTCACTCCCCTGCCATTGCTGAATATCAGTCTGCATCTGAATGTCTTCCGGCTCCCAGTGATTTGACTTCATCGTCTTGTAGAGGTCGTATGCCCACTGATATTTGAGGGGGAGAATATTAAAAAACATGGTCTCACGGCCATTGATGACTTTTTTGGAATCAAATGCAGCCTGTGCTTTCTGCTTATCAAGGACAAAAGTGCGATCTCCTAAAGTGACGGTGGTAGTTTCAGACATGATGGTTGAGTGCGTGATAAAGGGTGATTTAAAGAGAATTAAATTTTCTTCGATGGCCGAAGCGCAACGACACTGATACTAGTCTTAAAGGCTTTTTCCGGCAAGCTAGTTTTTGCTCATATGGTATTACCAAATTATTCACATACTACATGTTGTGCCTATTGCTCCTTTTGAACTTTAATGAAAAAAAACTTGCTTTGGCTACGCTACTAGAAATTACAAGGATTTTTGGCTTTTTCTAGCAGCTTTGCATGGCAGAAAAGGCCGCAGAATTGCGGCATGAAAAAACAACATTTTTTCATGAATAGTTCGGAAACCTGAAGTTTTAAAAATTAAAGGCACCTTTATCGCTCGGAGACAATTTTTGAGGTCCTGCGTCCTCTCGTTATCATAAATTCCCGAAATAATTTTTATGCTCTGAGGAAATAGAGGAGTCTTTTTGTCTCCATTTTAAAATCGCCAATACCTCAGCCTCATCGAATTCCGTGATGCCACACTCGCGACTATGTAAAACCTGATTGAAAGCCCTGATATTGCCTTTTCAGGCAGAATCGGCAGTCTTTGGTCATGCGATTTTGGATCAATTTTTCTGTATTCCTAACTTTAATAAGCGCTGCTGTCGGGAAAACGACATTTCCAGAGGTCTATAACAGTGAGCCATTATCAGACGAAAGCTTGCCTTCGGCTGATCAGGCTGCAGCCGGATTCACGGTCCCATATGGCTTTGAGGTATCGGTTTTTGCAGCGGAACCAGAGGTGCGAAATCCCATTGCGATGAGCTGGGATGAACGTGGCCGAATGTGGGTGGCTGAAAACTACACCTACGCAGAACGCAATAAGCGCTTTGATCACGAACTCTCGGATCGCGTGGTGATCTTTGAAGACCTTGATTGGGACGGAAAGGCCGACAACCGCACGGTTTTCTACGATGAAGCAAAAAATCTCACTGGGCTCGTCAAGGACACGCACGGCCTCTGGCTCATGTGCCCGCCTCAGCTGCTTTTTATTGCAGATCGAGATCGTAATGACGTTCCAGATGGGAAACCAGAGGTCATTCTTGATGGCTTCACGGTGGCGAAGAGTAACTACCATAACTTTGCGAACGGTCTGAAATGGGGGCCCGATGGCTGGCTCTACGGACGCTGCGGCCATTCCTGCCCAGGAAAACTCGGCGTGCCGGGAACTCCCGAAGCGGACCGTGTTCCGATCGATGGTGGTATATGGCGCTACCACCCCACGCGTAAAGTCGTCGAGGTCCTCACCCACGGCACGACCAATCCTTGGGGGCATGATTGGGATGAAAACGGCGAACTTTTCTTCATCAACACCGTCAATGGCCACCTCTGGCACATGATTCCAGGTGCCCACTTTAAGGAACCCTTTGGCCCCTCGCTCAATCCACTCATCTACGATCGCCTAGAAATGCACGCCGATCACTGGCACTTCGATACCGGTCAACACTGGACAAAATCTCGCGACGGAAAGGCCAACGATTTTGGAGGCGGGCACGCACACATTGGGATGGCCATTTACCAAGCCGATCATCTTCCAGAAGAGTGGCACGGTAAGCTTCTCACATGGAACCTACATGGTCGCAGACTCAATCGAGAGAAACTCGCCCGCCACGGCTCCGGATATCTCGCCCGTCACGAACCCGATCAATTCCTCGCCTCCGATGAATGGTTCCGTGGACTCGAAATCTCGCAAGGCCCCGATGGAGCGCTCTATGCACTCGATTGGAGCGACACTGGCGAGTGCCATGATTCCACCGGCGTCCACCGCACCAGTGGACGCATTTATCGTTTCTCAAATGGCAAACCCAAAGCTCCACACATCGTCGATCTCGACAACATCACGCCGCTGCAACTCCGCCAACTCATCACCCATCCGAACGTCTGGCACTACCGTCAGCTCCTCCAGTCCCAACGCTATCATGTTTATCAGTGGAATCATTTTTCCTCTGCGCTGGACCTTCTTCATCCGGAAAATCCCACCGTTCACCGCCTTCGCGCCTTCTGGTTCCTACGTAAAACAGCAAATCTTGATCCCTTACCCTACCTCAATGACCCTGACGAGCACCTCCGAGTCTGGGCCATCCGCTCACTCGCCGATAAATGGAAACTCGATACCCTCCAAGGCCCACGCCACCATTCAGAAATCAAAAAAGCGACCCTCGACCGCCTGATCGAGATCGCACAGCATGATCAATCCAGCCTCGTTCACCTCACCCTCGCCTCTACTGTTCAGAGAATCTCAGCTGAACAGCGCCTTCCTCTCGCTATCGCACTAGCCTCACACAAAAAATACGCCGCTGATCACAACCTTCCACATCTCATCTGGTTCGGCTGCCACTCTCTCGGCGCAAAGCTCCCATTACTCATGGAAGCCACCGAATGGCCACAACTCCTCCAGTGGGGTTCTCGCGCCATCGGAGAACAGGATGAAAAACTCGAGGGCTCATTAGCTGCACTTCTCCAAGTTGCGCTCGATCATCCCCATAAAGCTCCTCACCTTTTCAAAGGCCTACAAGAAGCCTACCAAGGCCGGACTAAGACCACCAAACCAGCTAACTGGAATACCGTCGTCGAAAAACTCTCTCCCACTCTCTCACTTCAACAAGCTATCTCCGAACTCTCAGCTCTCTTCGGCGAAGGTCGCCCCCTCGAATCTCTTCACCAAGACGCTCTTTCCAAAAGCACCCCGCTCCCTGCTCGTCAGCGCGCACTCCGCACACTCATCCAACAAAAATATCCTCAACTACAAACGGTCTGCAAAGCCCTCCTCACTGAGCGCCCGCTCAACCAACTCGCCGTGCAAGGTCTCGCCACACTTGATGATCCCACAATCGCCTCCCTCCTTCTCAGCAGCCGGAAGCACCTCCGCGGTAGCAGCCAAAACATCATTTTCTCAACTCTCGTCAGTCGACCAACCTGGGCCTCACAGCTCCTCGATGAAATTTCCGCCGGAAAAATCTCCCGATCAAAAATCTCCCCCTACCAAGCACGCCAAATCCTCAGTTTCAAAGATGCCGCCCTTGAAAAAAAGCTGACCGTTGTCTGGGGAGCCCTTCGGAAAACGCCCGAAGCCAAACGCCTCGAAATTCAGAAGCTCAAAACCACAATGACCACCAAGCATCTGGCCAAAGCAAACCTCTCCCAAGGCGCACTCCTTTTCCAAACTCACT
Source organism: Akkermansiaceae bacterium (assembly GCA_039768255.1). Taxonomy (GTDB): domain Bacteria; phylum Verrucomicrobiota; class Verrucomicrobiia; order Verrucomicrobiales; family Akkermansiaceae; genus SW10. The sequence goes on from JBDNAW010000023.1 coordinate 5,196, forward strand.
GCGCCGTCTGTCATAAGCTCCACGGAAAAGGCGGAACCCTCGGCCCCGACCTCACTGGCTCTGGCCGCGCCAACCTCGACTACCTGTTAGAAAACATTATCGATCCCAACGCCCTCGTAAGCGCGAATCATCATCTCACTACCCTCACGCTTAAAGACGGACGGACCCTCAACGGCATCATCACTCGCCAGACTGATAAAACCCTCACCCTTCGGCTTCTCGATCAGGAATCCACCTTCGCCCAAGAATCCATCGCCAACAAAGAAACCTCCCCAGTCTCAATCATGCCCGAAGGCCTCCTCAACATTCTCAAACCTGAACAACAACGCGATATCCTCGGCTACCTCATGAAAAAATGAAAATTTTCGTACTTCGTGTGCTCATCAGTCCCGCCTTTGCCAAAGACCTTATCTTCCATAAAAAAAGAGGCCGCATCGCCAATCGAGGCTAATTCAACATCCTCCACAAAACCCGCGGGAAAGAAATTGAGAACTCTGCCCACAACGAAGAGGATCAAGAATTCCTCAAAAAGTGGACTCCGTAGCCACTTCTATCACATAAAGATCCGCGCGTTTCCCAACTTCCAAGACTCCGCGATCAGTAAGGCCCAGAGACTTCGCTTGATTGAATGAAGTCATTGCGACCAGTTCGTGCAAAGCACGGCCAGAAAGTTCAGCGATGCGGAGAAAACCATCCATGAAGCGTAAGGTCGATCCCGCGAGAGTGCCGTCTTGAAGCCGCGCGATGCCATCTTGAATCGTGACATCTAAACCTCCCAGCTTGCAGTCGCCATCGCCTTGCCAGGCGGCGGCCATCGAATCAGTGATCAGCATAAGTCTTTCGAGCGGAACGACTTTTAAAAGAAGCCGCAGGAAATCATCCGAAGAATGAATCCCGTCCGCGATGACTTCCAACTTTAATCCATCCTCCAGTAATCCGGCCCCGACCATTCCGATCTCACGATGATGCAGCGGCGTCATTGCATTTGCGTAATGCGTAAGGTGAGTGAGGCCCGCCGACATCGCCGCGGAGATTTCGGTATGACTCGCATTGCTATGCGCGGCAGAAACGACGATGCCTAGTTTACGAGCTACTGTGATCAGCTCGATCGCACCTTCTAATTCTGGAGCGAGAGAAATGATGCTGATGGGAAAAATCGCGTGCAGCGCTTTCAACTCTTCAATATCTGGAAGCCTGACAAATTCTGGGTTCTGCGCCCCTACTTGCTCGCGATTAATAAAGGGCCCTTCCAAGTGAATTCCCGGAACCGAAAGCGGAGCGGAAGGAGCCCACTCTTTGACCACTTCAAAAACCTCCACCAACTGTTGATGTGGGAGCGTCAACGTTGTTGGAAGCCACGTTGTGACTCCTTCAAGAATCTTTTTTTGCGCGATGGTATCGAGTGCCTCGATTGAGGCGTCACAAACATCCGCTCCTCCTGCGCCATGCGCGTGGAGATCGATGAACCCGGGCAAAAGAGCATTTCCTTCAAGGTCAACTTCCTTACCTTCTCGCACCTCACTCATCGGCCCGAGTGACTTGATGAGTCCATCTTCCACTTCGAGAAAACCATTCTCGATTTCAAATCCCGGCGATACCAAATGGGCATTTGTGTAGAGCATCAGTCGACGAAGAGGCTACGTGATTTCTTGAGGTAATTCACGCCCGAGAGCAGGGTCAGCACGAGTGATCCCCAAAGCGTGACTTGGAAAAAGAAGTGCGCCGGATTGGAGAGCCAATGAAGCAACGAGCCGATCTTTTGATGCGGTGCAGTGGGATCAAAAATCAGCCACACCAAGCAGGTGATTCCAAAGGTGAGTTGAAAGGTGGTTTTCCATTTCCCAAGCCGATCAGCCGCAATCACGACTCCTTTTTCCACCGCGATCTGGCGCAAACCGGTCACTAAAAACTCACGTCCGATGATCAGGCAAGTGACCCAGACTGGGCAGAGCTCTTCGGACGAAAAAAAGATGAAGGCTGAAGCGACGAGGATTTTATCCGCTAGCGGATCGAGCAATTTACCGAGCGAAGTAACGAGCCCCATCTTTCGAGCGAGATAGCCGTCCAGCCAATCAGAGATGGCAGCGAGGACAAAGACAACGAGTCCAAGAATATACCAACCGGTGGTTCCAAAACTCACCGCGATCACGAAAATTGCCGTCAAAATTAAGCGAGCTAGGGTGATGGAGTTCGGAAGATTCAAGCGTGCGCTCATTCAACACCGATCCTCACGGACTGCACAGTAAATTCACGATGGAGATGTTACACAGGAATGATATTCTGTCCGCATGAAGATCAACTGGCTCAAAAAATCACGCTCGAAGTCGCTCGTTCTCGCTCTTCCCCTCATCGTCATTGGCTGCGCTTCACCCTCCGCTTTTAATATGCAAACTGGCGAAATTTTGATGCAACCCGCCTCTTCAAATATCACACGCCAAGGCCAGCAAATGTTCACTCAATACAAACAGAAGCATCAAGTCTCCACCAATTTGGCCGCTCGCAGCCGTGTCTTCCGTGTCGCGAATCGTCTCCGCCCAGTAATCAGTCTTCCTAATACACGTTGGGAATTTGAAGTATTTGAAGACAAATCTGCCAATGCCTTCGCTCTTCCTGGCGGAAAAGTCGGCATCAATACCGGCCTCCTCAACGTCGCCCGCACTGATGGCCAACTCGCTGCTGTCATCGCTCACGAAATGGCGCACGTCACATCTAACCATGCTCAAAAGCGGATTCAACGTAACCAATCCATCGCCCTCGGTGGAGCGATTCTAGGCGCCGTCATTGGTGATGACGGGAGACATCTCGGAGAACTCGCAACCCAAGGTGGAAACATTGCCTTTGGTCTGACTTTCTCCCGACAGCAAGAGCTTGAAGCAGATAAAATCGGCACCGTCTTTATGGCCCGTGCTGGTTATAACCCCGAAGAGGCTATCCGCCTCTGGCAAAACATGGCTAGGCAAGACCGTGGAGGAAATCTCGAGCTCCTCAGCACCCACCCAGTCAGCGCAACTCGTATTCAAGCACTACGCGATTTCATGCCATACGCCAAACAGCAGCAGCGCTAATCTTAGAGTCACCTTATGAGCCAGTTTAAAGGAGCCATTATCGGAGCCGGATATTTCTCCCGATTTCAATACGAAGCATGGAACCGGATTCCCGAAGTCACGATCGTGGCAAACTGCAATCGCTCGGTTGAAAAAGCCGAAGCCTTCGCAAACGAATTTGGAATTCCCAAGAGCTATCCTGCTTCTGAATTCCGCCAGATGCTCGAAGCCGAGAAGCCGGACTTCGTCGATATCATCACTCCGCCCGAAACTCATCTCGAGCTTTGCGAAATTGCCTCTGAACTGGGAGTCACCATCATTTGTCAAAAGCCTCTCGCGCCCACTTGGGACGAGACCCTCCAACTTTCCGAGGTCATTCAGAAATCCGGCGTCCGCTGTATGGTCCACGAGAACTGGCGATGGCAGCCATGGTATCGCGAAATCAAAAAACTCCTTCAAGCCGATACCATCGGGGACATCTTCCACTGTAATGTCCACACGCGCCTCGGCGATGGTTGGGGAGACGATGCCTACCTTGCTCGCCAACCCTTTTTTCGCGAATACAAGCGTCTCTTCATCTTCGAGACCGGCGTCCATTTTCTCGACACCTTCCGCTTCCTCTTTGGCGAAGTGGAAAACATCCATGCGCATATTGCTCGTAGAAATCCCGTTATCAAAGGAGAGGACTCCGCACTCCTCCTCTGCACCCATGCAAACGGAGTGACTTCTCTCCTCGATGCCAACCGTTACAACGAATCTGAAGCCGAAAATCCGCGCTACACCTTCGGCACCATGAGAATCGAAGGCTCCAAAGGCCACCTCGAACTTGAGCTCGATGGCTCGATCCGAATCAAAAAACTCGGAGAGCCTTCTTACCTCCACGCCTACGCACCAAGCAAAGAAAACTTCGCTGGAGATTGCGTTTACAACACTCAGCGTCATTTCATCGATACGCTCATCTCTGGAAGAGAATTCGAAAGCACCGTCGAAGACTATCTGAAGTCCGTAAGACTAGTTGAAGATGCATACGCTTCTAGCTCATCAATCTAGAGCTCCAGCTCAAAATGCCTTGATTGATTTGAGCATTGATCTGAGCAAAAAAAAGAGCCCGGCTTTATCCTGATGGGATAAAACCGGGCTTATAACTGGCG
>JBDNAW010000024.1:0-19356 GCA_039768255.1 Akkermansiaceae bacterium
CAGGTGATCGTCACAGGTGATCGTCACAGGTGATCGATTCACCAAGGCTTTCAACACATGTTCTCGCAATCGCACGCAGAGCATCTCTCGATATGCCGAAACAAACCACCAAGGAGAAGCCACTAGAAATCACTGATCGTTAAACGACACAATCCAGAGGCCTCATGACCTAAACTCTCGGAGCTTTTTTTATCTTCGTTCCGCTCGCCTCCTTTCTCCACATGGCCTAAGCTGTGCCCATGCAATCCATGACTGGTTTCGGCCGAGCCGAACACGCTACCGATCACCTCATTGCTCGAGTCGAGATCGCCTCGGTCAATCGCAAGCAAGCAGACATCGTCTTCAACCTCTCGCGCGAGCTTGGAGAGATCGAGCCTTCCTTGCGTAAAATGATCCTAACTGAAATCTCGCGAGGCCGCGTCAATGTCTCGATTAATCTCGAAGCCACCTCGACCAGCGCAGAGGGCCTCTCCGTCAACACCTCCCGTGCACAAGCTCTCGACGCCGCCTTCTCAAAGATCTCGAAACTTCTTGGCCGCACCGTTCAAGCAGATTCTCACGACTTTCTCCGCGCACCCGGTGTTTTCCAATTTCAAGACCACCAAATCGAACCTGACCAAGCGCAAGCCGCAGTCACCCCCGCGCTTAAAGATGCCTTAGCCCGCCTTGTCGAAATGCGCACTCGCGAAGGCGATGATTTAAAAGAAGACTTCCTCACCAGACTGAACACTCTCGAAGAAGCGACTCAAATAATCGAAGCTGCCGCGCCAGCGGTGGTGGCTCGCCAACGCGAAAACCTTCACAACCGGCTCCGTGAAGCAGAAATCGAAGTCGACCTGAATGACGAGCGCCTCCTTAAAGAAGTCACCCTCTTCGCCGATCGGTGTGATATTTCAGAGGAAACGACCCGTCTTCACTCACACTTTATGAAATTCCGGGAATCACTCGACCTTCTCGAGCCCATCGGCCGCTCACTCGATTTCCTCTGTCAGGAGATGAATCGCGAGTTGAACACCATTGGCTCCAAAGCCAATGATGCTGGCATTGCTCAACATGTCGTCATCGCTAAAACGGAGCTAGAGAAAATCCGTGAGCAAGTCCAGAATGTCGAGTAGTCATCCAAAGAGCTGCCACCCTCCCATTCTTGCCACCGCCGCCGTGGTTTCACTCTCCTGCAGTCGATACTCCGCAATATCGCCAGAGATTCATTACTCGGCTTGATCACCTTACGCCTCTCCGTAGCCTTACACGAAACCTGAGTCCCAGATGACACAGGCCCTCATGGTAAAAGGCCGCTCCCCTGTAAGCCGGATTCTGTTTAGCTGGCCCAATTACCAACCTTGGCAGTCATTTATCTTTGCGACTATTACCCGGGGATCAGACGGACGAGCAGCCCTTCCCCTGTTCTGTCTTGCACTGTGAGAGGTTTACCCTGCCACCTCGGTCACCCTCGGCGCGGTGGGCTCTTACCCCACCTTTTCACCCTTATCCTGCATGCGCGGGACGGTATATTTTCTGCGGCACTATCTGTCCGGTGATCCTCGCGAATCACCGTCCCTCGTTTTCACAAGGCACACTGCTCTGTAGTGTCCGGACTTTCCTCCAGTTCTCCTAAGAAAACCAGCGACTGCCCGGGGAGCGGACAGCCATCTTAATGAAAATCCTTCACTCCACAACTACTTTGACAATCTCTCACTAGAAACTCACGAAATTCCTTGTCATTTCACCATTTCAACCTTAACACGCGCCTCCATTCCGCCCTTTAGCTAGGGGCCGCTTTATAAACAAAGAGAGTTCAGGAAGGTCCACCGCGGCAGACTCTCAACCCACAGCGCCTGTGTGCTTTAACGCAGGACCACAAAAAATGATTAACGAACTCGTTAAAGAGATGGTCGAGGCTGGTGTCCACTATGGTCACCAGACCAAGAAATGGAACCCGAAGATGAAGCCTTACCTCATGAAGGACAAAGGCGGAATTTACATCATCGACCTTGAGAAGACCGTTCAGTGTCTTGATAAGGCTTCTGATTTCCTCTCCGGACTCGCTTCCAAGAAAAAGAAAATCCTCTTCGTCGGCTGTAAGCGCCAAGCTCAGGACGCAGTCCGCGAAGCTGCTGAAGCCACTGGACAATTCTACGTCAACCACCGCTGGCTCGGTGGCACCATGACGAACCTCGAGACCATTCGTAAGTCCGTTGCTCGCATGAAGTATCTCGAGAACATCGAGAAGCAGCCTGAATACAAGGCCATGTCTAAAAAGGAACTCTCCGCCCTCAATCGTGAAATGGAGAAACTTCGCCGCAACCTCCACGGAGTTCGTGAGATGGAAAAGCAGCCAGATGCCCTCGTCATCGTTGATGTTGCCAAAGAGTCCATCGCAGTTGCAGAGGCGAAGCGCCTCGGCATCCCCGTCATCGGCATCGTCGATACCAACGGAGACCCATCTAAGGTTGAATTCCCTGTTCCTGCAAACGACGACGCCATGCGCTCCATCCGCATCGTCCTCCAGAACCTCGTCGATAGCATCCTCGTCGGAGCTAAAGGCTAATTTCCAAACTCAGCTAATTTTTCAAATACCATGATTACTGCAGCTCTCGTTAAAGAACTCCGTGAGACCACTGGTGTGGGCATGATGGAGTGTAAGAACGCTCTCAAAGAGACCGAAGGTGACATCCAAGCCGCCGTAAAGATTCTTCGCGAACGTGGCCAAGCTAAAGCCGCCAAAAAAGCGGACCGTGCCGCCAACGAAGGCGTCATCTTCGCACAGATCGCGGACTCCGGTAAGTCCGGAATCATCCTTGAGGTCAACTGCGAGACCGACTTCGTCGCCAAGAACGACAACTTCCAGGCCTTCGTCGCTGACGTGGCTGGAACCATCGCTGACGGCGGTGCTGATTCCGCTGAAACAGCCCTCGCCCTTCCCAAGGGAGAAGGCACACTTGACGAGTTCATCAAAACCAAAGTCCTCGAAATGGGTGAAAACCTTCAGCTCCCACGTGTCACTCGCTTCGAGGTCGACGGTGAAGGCGCTGTTGCTTCCTACATCCACCTCGGTGGTAAAGTTGGCGTCCTCATCGAAGTTGGTGCTGAAAATGCCGATTCCGCGTCTAGTGACGCGTTCCGTAATCTTGTCAAGGACCTCACTCTTCACATCGCAGCTTCCGCTCCTGCCGGACTCGCTCGTGAGGACATCCCAGCTGAGCTCGTCGAAGCTGAGAAGGACATCTTCCGCAAGCAAATGGAAGGCGCAGGCAAGCCTGCTGACATCCTTGAGAAAATCATCGAAGGTAAGCTTGGTAAATTCTACTCCGAGCAATGTCTCCTTGAGCAAGGCTTTATCCGTGAGCCAGATACCACCATCAAAGCTCTCCTTGAGGCAAAGTCCAAGGAGCTCGGTGATACCCTTTCGATCCGTCGCTTCATCCGCTTCGGTCTTGGTGAGTAAAGCCACCCAAAAAATTTAAGATCCCAATCCTACCAACGGTCGCTCTGCAAACAGAGCGGCCGTTTTTTGTGTGGCGAAGTCACTCTCTCAGCTACTCCTCCACGGCGTAACAACCGAGCACCGCCTTCACCATGGCATCACCACTGGTCGCTTCATCATGGAAAATATGATGGACCCCTTCTTTTTTTAACATCGTTACTCCGCTGACAAATTTTGCGCGCGCATAGGTCACAATCCCCGCATTCAAAGAACGTGCAGCACGGCATCCCTCGATCGCTAACTTTGGCTCCGGAAAGGTGAAGGCAATCGCTCTCGCCGTATCAACTTTCGCAAGCTTCATCGTCTCTGGATTGGTGGCATCGGCGAACATCACCCGGACTCCTCGCTGATGAAGATCACGAACCGTCCCCGCATTCATCTCAAGCACCACCACTGGCACCGAAAGACGATCCATCGCTTCATGCAGCGACTGGCCCACCGGACCGTATCCACAGATCACCACGTGATCGCGAAGCGACTCCACCTCGGAAGAGATTTTCAGATCATCCCGACAGCTCTTTTTCTTAAAAAACGGCATCCCTTCAATCCGCTGCGAAATCGGCCCGGCCACTTTCATTAAAGATGGAACCAGCGCCATCGAGACCGCGGTGCACGCGAGTAAGAGCTGCTCCAGCTCTGGAGTCAGCCCGCCCAAGTCAGAAGCACGATTTAAAAGAACGAGAGAAAATTCGCCACTACTTGAGAGCGCCGCACCTGCGAGAAGCAACTGGCGAAACCGCAATCCCATCCAGACCCCGATCAGCCCCACGATTACTCCTTTGAGAATAATGATCGTCAGCACCCCAAGTCCGATCAGCCACCATGATTCCGTGATCACCTCGAGATCAATCAAGAGCCCGACCGAGACGAAAAAAACCGTCAGAAACAGATCCTTAAATGGCAGCACATCCGCTAAAACTTTATGCGAGTAGATCGATTCACTCACAACCAGTCCTCCCGCAAAAGCACCCAACGCTAAACTCAGGCCAAACCAATTCGCACCCCACGCGATTACGGCGCACATCGCAACCACCGTCACCGTGAAGAGCTCTCGGCTCCTCGAAGTCGCCACCGTATGTAACAATGGCGGCACAACGTATAAGCTCAGCACCCAGCAGAGCCCGAGGAAAAGCGCACCTTTCCCCAGCGCCCAAAATACTGGGCCTAGACCATCTGCCCCTTCCCCGATCAAAGAAGGGAGAACCACCATGAAAAAGATAACCGCAATATCCTGAAAAATCGCCATCCCCAAGGCCATCCGCGCGCCCGGGCTATCCGGCTGGCCGATATCTTGAAATGATTTGATACTCACGGCCGTGGAGGAGAGAGCCATCGCAAACCCAACGACTAAGAGCCCCGGGCCGCTCAGCCCAAAACTCCAACCAATCCCCATTGCGATCAAAGTCGTCACTCCCATCTGAATCCCCCCACCTCCGAACACCACCTTCTTCAAGTGCATCAGTTCACGCATCGAAAACTCGATTCCCAAAGTAAACATCAGCAGCACAATCCCAAGCTCAGAGAGAATGGTGATCGCCTCCTCAGATGAATCCCCGAGAAACGAGGTCATCCCCGTATTCGCCAATACAACCCCACAGACAAAATACCCCACCAAAAGCGACTGCCGCGCCTTCACTAAGGCGAGAGAAACCAAAACGACACTCCCTAGCACCAACCCCAGCAAAGCCACCACCGGTGCCACCTCATTTCCCGCTGCAATAATCATCAGAATCATTCTAGCTGAAGTGATCAGAACCTTCCAGCTTTTCGCTTTTACCAACCTCAGAAAAAAGGCAGTTTAGGACACATGAATCAACTTCTCGTCCTCACTTTCGCTCTCACCTCCATTGCGAGCGGTTTTACTATTCCGAAAGGATCACACCACCTTGGTGAACTCGATGACGTCGCTCAAAAAGCCGCGCAAAAAAACCAACCGGTTGCCTTTGTCATCACGACAAAGAAAATGGCTGCGACTTGAGTGGCTTGCCCAGGTGCCGTCAGTGTGTCGGCTAGCAAAGCAGTTCTCAAGTTCTCACAAAGTATCGTCGTCGATATCACCGAATCTGCAGCCCTTCCCTCCGTCGTGAAAGACGCCTACCGTAAAGGTGGCGCATCCATTCCCATCGTGATCTTTACCGATCCAGCAATGGAAAAAATTTATGGTTCCTTCAATCACCCGCAGATGGAAAGCCAAAAATACGATACCATCTTTAAAGACGCCAGAAGCAGTATTAAGAAGGCCATCAAAGATGGCACATTCGACCTCGGCGCCGCAGCTCCAACAATGGTAAGGATTGAAAATACCCAGGTCGAAGAATGGACCAGCTCCAAAGGAACTCTCATCAAAGCGAAGCTCGTCGGAATCGAAGACGACAAGGTCTTCCTCTTTGAAACTGAATCTGGAAAAAAAATCCGCGCTACCGAAAAACAGCTCTCTCAAGAAAGCATCGCTAAAGCCAAGAAAATGGCTTCAGCCAAAAAGTAACGATCCAATCAGCTACTTCACCTTTAAGATCGCTTCGATCATTTGCTGGGATTCCTCGATATTATGCTGAGGGTGCGGCGGCATCGGTTGCTGGCCCCAGACGCCAACCCCACCTTTGAGAATTTTTTCCGCGAGTGCCTCCACAGCTTTGGGATCATTCTTATATTGTTTGGCGACATCACGGTAGCTTGGCCCGATCGATTTCTTGGTCGCCATATGACAGGCCAGACAGGTCGAATTCCCGATCAACTGTGAACCAGGGTGATCTTTCGGCAGTCCATCCATCCGAGGATCATCCTTCGCCAGCTCAATTTCCTGTGGTTCAGAGACGTATCGGATCCGCTTCAATTTACCATCGTCACCATCATACCACTTTGAGCCATACTCGAGAAGGTAGAGCTCCCCTTTAGGTCCCAGCTCCATATCATTGGGATGCACGAAACGGTGCTTAGCGAGCCATGGTTCATTGGAGAGGAGGTTTCCACGGTCATCCATCTTCAAAAGGCGCAGCCAGTTACTCGTCCAATCATAGACGATGAGAGTAGAGTCAAAGGCCTCCGGAAGTGCTTGGTCGGAACCTTTAAATTGATCGGCATAATAAACCGGCCCTGCACAGGCAGACGAACGTGGGTAATGCCAAAATGCAGGTTGAGCAGGCGGCAGCTGGCGAAGCCCGGTGTTATTTACCGAATGATTCATCGGAGCAGCCGGATTAAATTCCGCGCCCACTTCTTTTTTCTGAAAGTCATAATCCGCATACGCTTGGTTATCGCCGGAGAAATATGGCCAACCGAAATTTCCCGCTGCCCGAGCTTGGTTGATCTCATCGTATCCACGTGGTCCACGCTTGTTATCCTTCGCTCCATCAGGGCCGACTTTTCCCCAGTAGAGGAAGCCCGACTTAGAATCGACCGAGATCCGATAAGGGTTCCGACAGCCCATCACGTAAATTTCAGGACGTGTCTTTTCCATTCCTACAGGAAAAAGGTTCCCCGAAGGGATGGTGTAGCCTCCGGCTTTTGTCGGCATAATCCGAAGAATCTTTCCACGGAGATCATTGGTGTTCGCCGCAGTGCGTTGAGCATCGTAACACTTGCGATCCTCCCCTTCATCAATGGGAGCAGAGCCGTTAGACTTAAAGGGGCAGGTATTGTCACCTGTGGAAAGATAAAGAGAGCCATCAGGCCCAAAGGCCAGTGATCCAGCCTCGTGACACGTCCCATTTTCTGGATCTTGCGGCACGGTTAAGAGGACTTTTTCATCCGTGATGCTTGATCCCGTGAAGGTAAAGCGGGAAAGATGGTGCGCGCTCCTCCCTTTGGGTGAATAATAGAGGTAGAGCCAATTATTCTCGGAAAATTTAGGATCGAGCGTGATCCCAAGAAGTCCACATTCCCGAGCGTATCCCCCATCCCTCACTTGGACCTCAAGGGTGCTGATCAGTGCGATTTCTTTTTCGCCAGGAGTCACCAACTTCAAGGCACCGGTGCGCTCGATGACAAAAACTTTCCCATTCGGAGTCGGCGCAATCTCCATTGCATCGACAAATCCACCGGCAACTTCATCAACGACAAAATGCTCATCTGAAGGAACACCCGCATGAAGCATTGCGGTGAGCGCGAGTAAGGAGAAGAATTTCATAAGGGTGAATTTGTCGAGTTTTTGAAGCGCTGGCAATGCTGTAGATTAAAGGTGGTGAGAATATAAAAAACGTCGCCCTTCTCTCGAAGAGAGACGTTTTGATAAAATCAGAGAATTCGTTGTGATTTATACAAGAACCTGAGTCTTTCCTGGAATCGCACAAGGATAGAGACCATCAGCACCTGGCTTTGGTCCCGGATCAGCATCCCAACCGTATTCTTTAGGCATGATAGAGCGCCCCTTCTCAAGAGCCTCGTCATACTTCAATTCCTTACCGGAATAAGTCGCCATGCGGCCGAGGATCGCAGTCATCGTAGAAGCCGCGGTGTAATAAGCATTATTGATCGGCTTATCCTCACGGATGTGGCGGTAGAGCACATCATGCTCGGTCTGGTAAGCGTCATTATTTTTTCCGCGGAAACGCCATACCGTCTTACCTTTCGCGTCCAAAATTCGTCCCGGCATTGCCCGTCCATTTTGACAACCGATCACTTCGGTCACGCGATTAAGAGTCCCCTTCTGGTGACGACACTGAGAGTTCATCACACTCCCATCGGCGAAGGTGAATTCGACATAATGGTGATCAAAAATCTCACCAAATTGTTCACCAACCCGAATTTGGCGGCCGCCCATTCCTTGAGCCTTCACTGGGGGGCCTCCTTTAAACCAGTTCATGACATCAATGTTATGAACGTGCTGCTCAACAATGTGATCGCCGCAGAGCCAATTGAAATAATACCAGTTCCGCATCTGATATTCCATTTCGGACATCCCCGGCTGACGATCACGCACCCAGACACCACCGCTGTTCCAGTAAACTTGGGCCGAGGTGATCTCACCAATGAGACCGGTCTTAAGCTGATTCAGAGTCTCAATATAGTTGTTTTGATAATGCCGCTGAAGTCCACAAACCACTTTGAGATTTTTCTCATCTGCTTTTTGCGCAGCAGCGAGGACTCGGCGAATTCCTGGAGCGTCAACCGCAACCGGCTTTTCCATGAAAACATGTTTCCCTTGCTCAACGGCATACTCGAAGTGTTCCGGACGGAAACCAGGAGTGCTTGTTAGAAGGACAACGTCTGCAGCGTCGATCGCCGCGCGATAGCCATCAAACCCATCGAAAATCCGTGAGTCCGGCACATCGACCTTATCCTTAAACTGGTTCTTTAATCCATTGACCGCACGTTGTGCATTATCACGGAAGGCATCAGCTACGGCGACTAGCTTAGTCCCCTCAATATTAAGAGACTGCGCAGTTGCTCCACGACCACGTCCACCGGTTCCGATGGTGGCAATTTTGATCTCATCACTTCCGCCTGCTTGAGCAAAGCTGGACAGCGGAAGAGTAGCGGCGAAAGCGGTTCCGGTCTTGAGAAGTGACCGACGGTTAGGATTCACGGAATCTGACATAATTTTAGGAAAATTTAGTTACGCTTCCTAAACGTGGTTTTTGTCAGGATTTCTTCAGCGTAAAAGCTGATCCTCATAAACCACCGTCAGCCCCGCCTGATTGAGCATCGTCGCTCCAAACTCCAGATCTTCGAGGTGCATCGCTAAAAGAGGATAACCTTGATGCTGAACCGTGAGAGAAAAGGCGTAGTCGAGGTTCGTCTCCGCATCATGAAGCGTCTTGAGGCACTTCTTTAAATCCGCGCCCGCATTTTTCATCCGCACCACTAATAGCTCAGAGAGAGTGTAGGCCATCCCTTGCTCAAGAAAGAGCTCCTCGCCAGCATCCGGATCATCGAGGACCAGTCGCGCAATGGTCGCATCACTGGAATCTTGAACCGAAAGCCCAACGACTTCGATATTTCGAGAACTCAAGAGATTGGCGAGCACACTCATTGCCCCAACCCGATTTGGAAGCATCACCGAGAACTGCCGCACAAAGCGGTGACGCTGAACTTGCTCTTCGGTGGCGGCCATCGTCTTCACAATCTAACAAAATTTCCTCACCTGATCAATCCACTTGTCAGGATCGCAAAAATCGTCTTTTGAAAGCATGTGACTGACGATTACCTAAGCCGTTTCGGCGGCATCGCAAGACTCTACGGCAACTCGGCCTTGGAAACTTTTTCCAAAAGCCATGTGATGGTCATCGGCCTTGGTGGGGTTGGTTCTTGGGCGGTCGAAGCCCTTGCTCGCTCCGGAGTCGGGCACCTTTCGCTCGTGGATCTCGATGACCTCTGCCAAACGAATACCAATCGGCAGATCCATGCTCTCACGAGCACCGTAGGGAAATCAAAGGCTTCGGTGCTCGCTCACCGCCTTCGAGAAATTAATCCCACGATCGAAATCAGCCTCCATCCGTGCTTTTATTCTGAGAAAAATGCCGACGCATTGCTTCTCCAAAACCGGCCGGACGCCGTGATCGATGCCATCGACTCCATTCATCAAAAATGCCATCTCCTTGCAACTTGCCGAGAACACGAGATTCCCATCATCACCAGTGGAGGCGCCGGAGGTCGAACTGATGCCAGCCAGATTAGGATTGATGACCTTGCAAAAACGCACGGAGACTCCCTTCTCTTATCTGTCCGTAAAAGATTGAGAACTGAATATCACTTCCCAAAAGCCGAGAACCTGAAAAGCGAGAAATTTCACATCCCTGCCATCTTTTCGCCTGAACGGCCTCAATTCCCACAATGTGACGGCTCCGTCTCACACCAGCGCCCTCACGAAATGCACGGTAAAATTAAATGTGACTCAGGCTATGGCGCGGCGACCCACCTGACTGCAACATTTGGAAACCTTGCCGCTGGCTGGATTTTACCAACTCTTCTAAAAAAATGATTTTTTATGAAATCCTTTCTTTGCATCCGTGAAAGGATGTAATACAACTCTACTCAACTTGTGAGACAAATATGCTCTCAACCAGCCGATACAGATATGCAAACAAAGTTTAAACTCCAAAAAATCGTCCCCCTTCTTTTGGTGGGAGGTCTTTTACCTGCCGCGGAGGTCACCGTTTTCGAAGAGGACTTCGAAGGTGCCGGTGATTTTTTCGTTCCAGGTAATGCCGCAATCACCTCAACCGACTTGGTCCCTGATCCAGAAGCAGGCGGAACTCGCGGAACAGTCCTTGAAGTCTCCTTAAGCGGGGTCGGTCAATGGGGAGGGTTGAGTGCCTCTGACGGAATTTTTGACCTTGTCTCTCTTGGAATTGCCCCAGGAACCGACAACTACACCTTCACCGCAGACATCTTCATTCCTTCGACAACTTTGTTAGATGGAGAGGCCAGAGATCGCGCTGGGGTCATCCTTCGCTTTATCGATGCTGATGAAACTGACAACCTTCAGCCTCAGGAAAAATTTGAAGTAGCGAGCAACTTCGTCATGAGTCAGAATCCGACACTGGACACTTGGCAAACGGTCACCCTGACAGGTCAAATCCCAGAAACCTATTTCGGAGGAAGAGCCACCACTCATGTTCGACCAATCGTCTCAGTGCGTGATGAAAATCCTGACCAGACTGATCTGGAAACCTATGACACTGCCGTCTACTTCGATAACATTAAGTTTGTCGCCCAGACCTCAGGAGAAGACCCCAACCTCTCCGGTGCTCAAAACTCAAAATTTGGCATTCTGAGCCCCGGAGGTGATGTCACGGTCACTTATGAGATTTCAAATACAGGCCTCTCAAATGACCTCGTCATTTCATCAGCGGCATTAAGCGGAAACAATGCCGACCTTTATACCGTCAATACGACGTTCCCTCTGACAATCAATCCAACATCTTCAGCTCAGATTGAAGTCACTTTCAATTCCGCTAATGACGCAGCCTCCTATGCGGCAAGCCTTGAATTGACTACTAATGATGTTTCTGACCCTACCTACACTCTTGATCTCTCGGCCATCATCTATGAGCCAGGCGGTGAAGAGCTGATCATTAACGGCGGCTTTGAAACAGGTAACACTCTTGGCTTTAGCTCCGGAGCAACGTTTGAAGCCATCGCAGGCGACGCAACAATTCCGGCAAAATCCGGAGACTACTACGCGTCCTATACCCTTCCTGGAGGTTCTGAGTGGGGCTCTTTTGAGCTGAACCAACCATCCCCTCCAAATGTCGAAGGAAGTCCAAATCAAATTACCATCACCCCTGAGATGATCGGACAGCCATATACCTTCCGTTGCTTCTACTACCGCCCGGCGGAAAATGGTATCGGTGATGAAGATGCCGTTCAAATGATTATGCGATGGAACGGGACGACACCTGACTCCCCACCATGGACGAGCTTCAGCGGCGGATTACTCGGAACAGGTGAGTGGATCGAATATATTGAAGAAGGGATCGTTCCTGCTAATTGGCCTGAGGACGCTAATCCTGACACCCCTGAAATCGAGCCTGGTGACCCAGTTACCTCTGCCTTCCCGATTTTCAGCGTTCGTGACATTGATGCTAACCTGAACCCTGATGGGGGGCAGCGTATCTTCGTCGATGATATGAGCTTTATCGTGAATGTCCCAGTCATCGAACTTCCTGTTTATCCCGTGATCACGGTGTTCGCGCGTGAAAACGCAGATGGCTCTTCTACCCTCACTTGGACATCCAAGCCTGGACAGACCTATCGTATCGAGTTCTCAGAGGACCTCGATTTCTGGATCGAACTTGAAGAAGAGTTCCCTGCTCTTGATGATTCAGAAACTACCACTTGGACTGATAACAGCTCAAATGGTGTCGATAAACGCTTCTACCGCGTGATTTTCAACGAGGCTCCGGTGCCTGCTGAATAGAGCCTTTTTCGAACAAACAAAAACCAACGGTCTGCATCTCGGTGTAGGCCGTTTTTTGATGCCCGCTCATGATATCCATTCGACCTTGCAGTCCGAATAATCACCGATATCTTAGACCCATGGAGAACGTAAATCCTTATGCCGCCCCCTACTCTGTCGCCGAGGCTCCAGCCGACGCCCGGACTTCCTTTTATCAGAAGACCTACATGCACCTCGCAGGTGCGATTGGAGCCTTCATCGTGCTTGAAGCCATGCTCTTCGCCATTCCCGGTATTGAGCAAAAAGTCTTCGGCCTCCTCGGTGCTGGACAATTCAGCTGGCTCATCGTCATGGGAGCCTTCATGGCCGTCTCATGGATTGCAGAAAAATGGGCGAACTCCGGAGCTAGCCGCAGCACCCAATACCTTGGTCTCAGCGTCTACGTAGCGGCTCAAGCACTGATTCTTCTTCCAATGCTTCTTCTTGCTTCCCGAATGATGGGACGCCCTGATCTAATCATGCAAGCTGCAGTCTTGACCGGAGCCCTCTTCATCGGGCTTACCGTTGTTGCCTTCACCACGAAGAAAGACTTTTCCTTCCTTGGTGGTATTTTGAAAATCGGAGGCTTCATCGCCCTCGGCCTCATCGCTGCTTCCTTCTTTTTCGGAGGACTCAATCTTGGGACTTGGTTTTCAGCAGTCATGATCCTCTTCGCTGGTGGCTCCATTCTTTACCAAACAAGTAACATCATCCATCACTACCGCCCAGATCAACACGTCGCCGCTTCACTTGGCCTCTTCGCCTCCGTGGCACTCCTCTTCTGGTATGTCCTTCGGATTCTGATGTCCTTTGCCAACAACGACTAATCTCGGACTGAATTTCAAATCACAAAAAAAGGCAGCTCATGACGAGCTGCCTTTTTTCTTGAAAAGTTTAAAGTGGACCGTGAACTAGTTCACACCCTTCTTGGACATCTTGGTGCCCTTTGTCGTTCCTTGGCGAGCCTTGAAACGTGGGTTCGTCTTATTAATAACGTAGAGGGTGCCCTTACGCTTGACGACTTGGCAATCAGCGTGGCGGCGTTTGGCGGAAGCGAGGGAGGAAAGAACTTTCATGAAACCTGCGGTTGAGGGCGGGAGACTATTCATAGAACACGGTCTGTAAAGCCCTTTCGTGACAAAAGCTGAGAATATTTCTGGGTGCAAATTCCCTGCCCTTGCTGCACTCTGCCTCCAGAAACGTCCATGTCCGAGTCCTACTTTCAAGAAACCGCCACCGCGCCAGACAATCCGGCCGATCTCACCCTGCGCCCACCGGGGTTTGAAGACTTCCATGGTCAGGAAAAAATCACCGAACGTTTAATGTTAATGGTCGAAGCTGCCAAAGGTCGTGATGACGTTTTAGAGCACATCCTTCTCTCCGGCCCTCCGGGATTGGGAAAGACCACCCTTGCGAACATCGTCGCTTCTGCCGTTGGCTCCACGCTGCACACCACTTCAGGCCCTCAAATCGAAAAAGCGGGTGATCTCGCAGGAATTCTCACCAATCTCCAACGCGGTGACCTTTTATTCATCGATGAGATTCACCGGCTCCACCCTGCGATCGAAGAATACCTATACCCCGCCATGGAGGATTTTCGGCTCGATATCATCATCGATTCCGGCCCTTCCGCACGCTCCATCCAGCTCGAGCTTCCAAAATTCACCCTCGTCGGAGCCACCACTCGCTCCGGAATGCTCACCTCGCCCCTACGATCCCGCTTCGGCCTGCTGAACCGCCTCGATTACTACACACACGAACAACTCGCGTTCATCATCCAACGCTCAGCTTCCATCCTCGACCTTCCCATCGATGAAGCGGGCGCCCTCGAAATCGCCCGACGCTCCCGAGGCACCCCGCGCATCGCAAACAACCTCCTCCGCTGGGTCCGCGATTACGCCCAAGTGAAATCCAACGGAGCCATCACCGCCGACGTTTCAAACAAAGCACTCGCGATGATCGACATCGATCAAGACGGCCTCGATGAAATGGACAAGCGCATCCTTGAAGCCATGATTTTTAAATTCACGGGCGGCCCCGTCGGCCTTTCCTCTCTTGCCGTCGCAGTCGGTGAAGACGCCTCAACCCTCGAGGAAGTCCACGAGCCCTTCCTGATCATGCAAGGCTACATTAAACGCACCAACCGTGGCCGCGTCGCCATGCCTGCCGCTTACGAAAAAATTGGCGCTCCTCTCCCTCCCGAATCGTCAGGCCAGCAATCCCTCCTCTAAATGTCTCTCCACGAAGAACTGCTGGAAAAAGCGAAAGCCTCCGGTCTCCGACGCACCAAAGCACTCGAAGCGATCCTCGATTGCCTCGCCTCACACAACCGCCCCATGACCCTCGCCGAACTCACCGGCTGTGGCCACCTCTCCGAAACCTGCGATCAAACAACCGTCTTCCGCCTCCTCCAGCGCCTCACCGAAAAAGGGATGGTCCGCCGCCTCGGCTTCCACGAGCGCGCCGCTTATTTCGCCCTCCTGCTACCGGGAATCCATCGCGACTACCTCATCTGCACCGAGTGCGGCAGCATCGAGCCGATCCAAGCTCCCTGCCCCGTCCACCAACTCGAGGTAGACATCCGCAAAGAAACCGGCTTCAAAAATCTCTACCACGAACTCGAGTTCTTCGGCACCTGCCCCAAATGCAGTCAGCCTCCCGAACATTGAAGAATTGAACACGCGGAGAAATTCTCCAGCCCCCATCGCGGGATCAGCTCATGCCAGGCACTGAGCTCTTGCAAAATCACTTCTCGATGACACTCCCGCTTGCGAATCAGAGAAGGCAATCTATCATGCGATATGCCTCTCGAACCAAAACCGAACGCCGCGCTCCTCATTGTCGGCCACGGTTCTACGGAAAACCCGGATTCCTCGACCCCTTACTTCGATCACGCTCGTGAAATCCGAGCGCGCGGGGTCTTTGCCGAAGTGCATTGCTGCTTTTGGAAAGAAGAACCCTCAATGCGTGAAGCGCTTTACATGATCGATGCTGATGAGGTTTACATCGTCCCCGATTTCATTTCCGAAGGCTACTTCACCCAAGAAGTCATCCCGCGTGAACTCGAGCTCGACGGACGCACCACCCAAGTTCATGGCAAGACGCTTCACTACTGTGATCCCGTCGGTATTCACCCGTCGATGACCTCGCTCATCTTGCAACGCACCGCCGAAGTCGCACCCGGCGTCCCACAAGAAGAATCCACCCTCTTCATCGTTGGCCACGGCACTGGACTGAATAAGAATTCCACCAAAGCGATCCGCGATCAGGTCGAGCTCATCAAAACACTCCCAAATTGCCGCTTCGCCGCCGTCCATGACACCTACATGGAGGAGCCACCCTTCATCGCTGATTGGGGTAAGATGACTGAAACTCCAAATGCCGTCGTTGTTCCCTTCTTCATCGCCGACGGCCTCCACAGCTATCAAGACATCCCCATGATGCTCGGCTTTGAAAAAGAAGAAGGCCTCGCCGCCAGCCAAAAAGAAGTCTTCCGAAACAATCCTTATCACCTTCACGAGAAGACCCTCTACTATTCCTCCGCCATCGGCACCGAGCCACACATGGCCGATGTCGTTCTCGATCTCGTAGAATCTTTCGACTCCGACCACCGCTAGCCATGTCCCTCTCCACCGCACTCCAAACCGCACTCGATTCCGGCGTTCACCGCATTGGCCAACTGCGTATTCTTAAAGACCAGCTCTCTGCCGCCTTCATTCTCTGCCACCGTGATGATGAAGAAAAAGTCGCCGTAAATGACTTCACCGACCTCGCTCAACACCACGAAGCCGAACCCGCCCGCGAAATTGGCCTCTACACTCCGGAAGGAGAATACCGCTTCACCAAAGGCGAGCTCTCGCTCAAATCCGGCTGGGTTTTCCTACTGAATGACATCGACGAGCTCCGCCGCACCATCGATCTTTTTTATCCGGCCTCCCTTGGGCTCTGGCAGGCCGAAAAAAACGGCACCATTCGCATTCAAAACCTCCGCGATAAACTCAACCGCCAGACCGGAATGTATCGCCATTCCCGCAATGTCTCTGACGACGGCGCACAACACCTCATCAAAACCCTCTGTGGCCCCGCGAACAAATGCGTGAAAAAAATCCTTTGGCAGCTTGATGAGGACACCCCTCTCGCCGAGAACGAAGCTTCAAATTTCAACGGCATCCTGGGCGATGGCGACACATCAAACACCATCCCTCTCGTCTGCCAAGAGGCCTGCAATTTCTTCGTCGCCCAATGCCGAAAGCAATCGAAAAAAGAATTCGAGGAATCACAGGCTTAAAAACCTTTCCCTTTACCCATTAGGCAGGCAAGAACAGCCCTGACATGGCAGATTCTCCCGCACTCGTCGTTCTCGCAGCAGGAATGGGCTCCCGATATGGTGGCCTCAAGCAAATGGACCCCATGGGGCCCAATGGGGAAACCGTCCTCGATTACTCCGTCTTCGACGCGATCCGCGCAGGATTCTCCAAAGTGATCTTCGTCATCCGCGAGGACTTCGCCGATGCCTTCCGTGAAAACGTCGGCGCAAAATTCACCCACCAGATCGAAGTCGCTTATGCCTTTCAAACGCTAGACGACCTCCCCGCTGGATTCTCCATTCCCGATGGCCGTGAAAAGCCTTGGGGAACCACCCACGCCATCCGTGCCGCTCGCCATGAGATTGACCGCCCCTTCGCCGTCATCAATGCTGATGACTTCTACGGTCGCGATGCCTACCTCCAAGCAGCCGCCTTCCTCACCCGCAATGCGCCTGAAGATGGAAAAGCCCATTACGCGCTCGTCGGCTACCAGCTCACCAACACCCTCTCCGATCACGGCTCCGTGAATCGTGGCATTTGTCAAACCTCCGATGGCCTTCTTCAGGGCGTCGAAGAAATCGTCAACATCGCCCGTAAGGACCAGGACGAAATCGCAGGCCGCTCCCTTGAAGACAAAGCGGTCCTCGTTGATGAAGACGTCATCGTCTCGATGAACCTCTGGGGCTTCCCCGTCAGCTTCCTCGATGAAATCGAAACCCACTTCACCGAGTTTCTGCAAGAACACGGTTCAGAAATGAAAAGCGAGTGCTACATCCCAACCGTCGTCGATGACCTCGTTGCCAAAGGAAAAGCCGACTGCCACGTCCTTGAAACGTCATCCTCCTGGTTCGGCGTCACCTACCCCGAGGACAAACCACACGTCGTCCTCAGCATCCAGCAGCTTGTTGACTCCGGAGAGTATCCTACTCCGCTCGTCTAAAAAAGCATGCCCTGCGGTGCTTCCGCGATATCAGGAATTGGCGCGACAGGTGGCCGAGCTTTCACCACCTCTTCACGCACCCCAAGAGTTGCGATCTCATAAACCACGCGCGTGCGACCTTTTCCACAAGGCGCATCACTCTTAATAATGCGAGTCCCGAGCACCTTCTCCATCATCTGGATTTCCATCCTCATTGCGCTCGGATAAACCTCATAAATAGCCGCAAGCGGACTGTGAAACTCCTCAATCCGAAATCCTGTTTCCGGCTCGTAGTGACATCGATTAAACCAACCTTCACGATCCCGCAGATCCGTCAGACGCGTCGCTTTTTCCACCATCGACTTCCCCTTCGTCACCTTCGGCTGCCATTTTTCCTGCAGTTTTTTGAAGTGATTAAAAAGTAACTTTTCCGGAGCCGATTCT
Source organism: Akkermansiaceae bacterium (assembly GCA_039768255.1). Taxonomy (GTDB): domain Bacteria; phylum Verrucomicrobiota; class Verrucomicrobiia; order Verrucomicrobiales; family Akkermansiaceae; genus SW10. The sequence goes on from JBDNAW010000024.1 coordinate 18,033, forward strand.
CCGTAAACCTCTTTCACGCTCTTAAGAATCGAGAGACTCAACTCAGACCCTGCCGTAGGAAAAAGCGGATCACACTTTGAGGTGAGCCGATAAAGCTTCTCCGGACGGCCCACCTCCTTCTTCTCCCGAGGCACTCGCCATTCTTCAAGGTAGCCCATCTCAGTGAGCTTGAGGCAGTGTTGCTTGATCCCCATATAGCTCTTACCAAGCTCACGGGCTAAGTCAGAGACCGGCATACCATCAGACCGCTTCAGAGATGCCAGAATATCGGCATATGAAGCTCTCATCGTGTCATGGTGGGCTTGATGAAACATAATGTGATGGTGTGAATAACTTACCTGAGATTTTTAATTAAGGGAACTAAAATAAATGAAGAGATTTAAACCCATCAATGAGGACAATCACATAAAGCAATCTCCACCCTAAGATTCCCTCTCATTCATTTCGGCCCTCCCTTACTGAGGCTCTCCGCCATTCTACCGCTTTTTTGACCCGCCTCCCAGCCTCCCATTTTGTCCCGCACTCCCACATCGTAAGAACATCGAAGACACAGGGCCAACAGAGATTCACTCTCATAACATGCCTTGCTTACTTTTACGGACTGACCCCTCTACTGGCCCCACTAAGCCGCAGCGGCTGTACTCTTTGACTTAGGTTGCCTCCGTTTCGCCGACAGGATTTGACGTGCTCAGAAGCCAAAAACACATGAGCTACCTCAAAAGATCAACCGCGTACCCTGCTGTAAACCAGCCCAAACGCACACCCATAAATCAATCCGATAACGAGAGGATAAACGAAGCCACCTGTCCCGAAAAACTTACTCACGATTCCTTTGTCACTTGAAAGTAGCATTATCGCAAAATTGATCATGAAGTAGGAAAATCCACCTACAAAGGTCGTGATTCCTACTATGGACACTACTGGCATCTGAGACAACTTCAGCGCAAGAGGCTTCATGGCAAACAACAGTATCGACGAAAAAATCGTGATAACGATCGCAGATAGAATGAGCATGCTCACATACAACGACAGCGTAAATCCTGCTGTCGATGTCGGATGGATTCCAATTAGGAACCACAAGACTAGAGATCCCAAAACTGAGGCTCCGAGAGCCGACACTAGATAAGTTAACCAAAGACTCATTTCTCTTATTTAAGGTATGCTGAGAGGCTTTTCCAATCCGGGGTTTGGGTATTTTCCGCAGTCAGAGAAGTGTGATACAGCAAGTTGTCACGGTTGGCTGAAAGCGCGGGACCACCTGCAGTTTCTGAGATGACGATTGGGGAACTTGGAAGCGCTTGTCCGAGGATTTCCATCGTTTGGG
>JBDNAW010000025.1:0-29222 GCA_039768255.1 Akkermansiaceae bacterium
TAGAAATTGTTGATCGTGCCTCTCTCATGGTTGAGGGAAAAGTCATGATCGAAGGCACTGCAGATGACCTCATCAATGATAAAAACGCCCGCCGTCTTTACTTCGGAAGCGAGTTCCGTTTCTAAACAAAGACTATTCTTGAATGAGTTTAGCCTCCTCAACCTTTAGGAGTTTTAACTTTCTTTTAAGCTCAATGATTGTCCGCTCTGCGGCACGTGCTTTGGTTCTCGCTTCGACATCTTTTAGTCCTCTGATTGATCTTTTCCCATTAGCAACCGCCGCATTATAACGAGCAGACCAAGTAGCGGCCTCTTGATGCCATTTGTCTGCTAATCTTTGCTTCTCTTGGAGCTCTCGTTCGCGCTGTGGAATCAAACGCTTAATTCGGGCAAGCATTCCAAGCCTGTCATTGACCTTTCTTTGAGCTGCTTCCTTAATTTGATGTTTCTGGAGCGCAGCACCCTCTCGGGCTTTAATCTCGGCTTCAGCTAATTGATACTGAGCCGCTTCCTCATCGGAAAATTGCAAGTGATCCTGAATCTCTTTCGGAAGAACTCTGTAGCTCACTCCACGGTGAACACCTTTCCGATTCCGAATTCCAATAGTGGTCGGAGTGATGCTTGTAATCGTTGATTCTTTAAAATCCGCGCCTTTTGATTCTGAGAGATCGATGACCTTACCCTTCCAGAGGGATCTCTCGTTCTCACGATACTCTTGACGATATGTCTGCCACTGCGTGTAGATTTCTTCGATCTCAGTTTGAAGGTTTTCGCTAGCTACACGTTCACTAGCTAACGCTAACTCAGCTTGAACAACTGTATTTTCTAAAATTGTTAATTGAGAAGCCTGTTTCTTACGCACTTCTTGGACCTTCAACTCAGCCTCGTTCTTTCGTTCAAGCCTCTGAATATCTACCGTTAGCACCTCAAGTTCTTTTTTCTGATCGATAATTTTCTCCTCAATACTCTTCTCAGAAGAAGTCTCCAAGTAATGAAAAGCCATGCTTGTGAGTCCGCCAAACCCACAGATGACCAAAACGCCAAGTGAAACGCCAACAATATTGGTTCCCTTACCAGTTGTTAAAACATCGCTAATCATCATCGAAGTTTCGTTCCTATTCTATTCAGAGCGAAGAGGATACTTAGATTTGTATTTCAAAAAATCCGCCGCAGCTTCCTTCTTCTTAAGGTGCTGAGCTTTCACCTCCTCCTGCAGAAGCTCTATGTCAGCGGCTAAATCGTGAGCCTTCAACTGAAGGTTCGCGAGATCTTGTGAGCGATCTTTAACGTGCTCTAGCGAGCTGGATTCCATGAGGATTTCGTATTCTATCTTTTTGTCATTAACAGCTGCATTAAGCTCGTCAAGCTGTGCCAGCTTCTCTTTGTCCACATTACAAGAGACCAGAAGCCCACTTCCCAAGCAACAGAGGATTGTCAGCGAATAACTCGAAGCACTGTGCACCCCGTCATTTTGGTGTGGCTAGTAAAACATGGTCAAACCTTAACTCTTCATAAGTCGAAAAACCTTCAATGAGTTTCATTTCCTTCTGAGGTTCTTCAATTCTGCGTTCAGTTGCGTAATCTTCTTTTTCAAAGAATCTACTACTCTCTGAGTAGCGCGGACTTTTGCTTCGTATTCAGAAATACTCCCATCAAGAATCACCCTCTTCCCACTTTTTCCTCGACTGCTTTTATTCTTAAGGTCTGAGAGTTTCCTCCGCCAATTTTGTGCTTCTATAAGCTTCTTTCGATATTCATCAGTTCTTTGACGAATCATCCGTTTGACCTTTTCAATCTGCATTTCTGTATCGCGGGCCTCGCGTTGTGCACGTTTCTCTTGGTCAGCTTTTTCCATCGTCTTCCGCTTCTCAAAATTCTCTTTCTCAATGCGCTGCAACTGAAGCTCATAAGCAGAGGCTTCATCATCTCCAAATTGGAGCTGATCCTGAATCTCTTTAGGCAACTCGGTATATTTAACACCTCGAAGCGCACCAGCTTCAGTCCGGACTCGGAAAAGAGTCGGAGTAATCCCCGTCACAAAACACTCTTTAAAATAATCACCTTTGGTCGATGATAAGTCGACTTTTCGGCCGATCCATAACGCTCTTTCATTCCCACGGTATAGCTCACGATATTCACCCCATTCGGCATAAAGCGCTTCGATTTCACTTTGAAGATTCTGATGTGCGAGAATTTTTGCATTCAGGACATTCTTCTTTTCAGCCACTTCGTCCCTCAACTGATTGAGCTTCGCGTTTTTATCATTCAAAACACGATACATATTGAGTCGAGACTTCTGTGTTTCGAGCTCCTCATCAAGCTCTCTCACAGTGGCCATTCGGTTATCAATTTTTTCAGAAAGTGGTATCTCAGAGGCTTCTTCATGCTCCATGACCACGAAGGCTAAGCCCCAGAAAGCAGCCAATACAAAAAGTCCTAACAGCGCGCCCAACACGCCCGGACCTCGCCCCGAACCAAATACATCATTAAACATAATACTTATTTCAAATTTATTTTTTACGAATCGGATACTGAGCCCGATAGTCCTTCAACTCTTTTTGAATTTTCTTGAGCTCTGCAGCCGATTCTCTCGCATCTTGCTCTGTCAATTCTATATCAGCTGCGAGGTCAGCTAAACTAAGCTCCGTAGAAGCAAGCTCCTCGCTAGGGTCGGAAGTCTTCCTTTCTTTGACCTCTTCTTTGAGTAAATCGAGTTCAATCTCTTTTTCCACAATCACCGCTTCTAGCTCGTCGAGCTCGGCGCGCTCACCAAGATCTTCTTTCTTTTGGCACGAAACACTCACCAATCCAATGATAATAAAAGTTAGAATCCTAGCTGCAATGAACATCAAATAAAACCCTGCACTCAGCATGAGTTAAAGTCAAATGTAATTTCATCAATGACATCTTTTTCACGTTCTTAAAACTCGATTTGACAGTATCCCCAATCGCTCTAATGGTCCTTGCATGACTTGGAACGAACAATTCAACCTCCTTTTTCAAAAGAGCCTCAATCTCTACCAGGAAGGGAATTCTCACTTTATGAGCTACTACTCAGACGATGACATCGCTTTTCTAAAATCCATTGGCTATAAACCTCGCGAACTTTTTGACTTTGTAGAAGACTACGGCGATGAGTCTGTCCCCGCTCCATCCACGGCCCTTTTAATAGCGGCAGTACGCCGTGACTACTTCCATGTCATGCAAGACGGTGTCGCTAGTTCTCGCGAAATCACTCGAAATGACATTCCTTCATTCGCTGAGGAGCTCAGTGGAATCAGTTATCTTCCTCGTATCATTGCGAAGGCTGAAGCGAAGCTCAAAGGCGAGCTTCACCCTGATCTCATGTTCAGCTGTGGTGGTGATCGCAAATTCCTCCGTGAGAACAATATCCATCCTGCCGATTTCCTCCGAAACGTCTGGGCTGCAGATGGTGACGGACAAAAAATCGCCAACTTCGTCAAATCATCGACAGCCTAAGAACTCTCTGTCAGCTTCCACGCATGAAAGATTACAAAGGAGAAGAAATCCTCGTCATCCCGCGCTCTCTTTTTGATGAACTCGGTTCATTTCAAGGAATCAAGACTGATATCGACAACTACCTCGAATCGATTCTTGATCCTAAAAATAACTTCTTCATGGATCGTGGCAAAGCGGAGGAAGACCCATCTTTCAAACAAATCATCCCTTACTGCCTTTTCCACTACAACGGGCGTTACCTTCATTATGTCCGTGGAAAAAGCGGTGGCGAAAGCCGTCTTCACGCTCAAGGTTCCGTGGGAATTGGTGGACATATTAATCCCGTCGATGAACGCGAGGGCCATCTCGGTCTCGCCACTTATCTTGCTGGCGTAGAGCGCGAAATTGAAGAGGAACTCAACATCGAAGGCGGACACAAGAATCGGATCGTCGGCCTTCTCAATGATGACTCAAACCCCGTTGGGAAAGTCCACCTTGGTGTCGTCCACATTTTCGATCTCGATACCGATCAGGTCAGCTCAAACGAAGACGCACTTGCCGAACTTGCTTTCTACGATGCGGACACTCTCAAAGGCGAAATGTTAGAGCGCCTCGAAACCTGGTCACACAGCTGTGTCGAACAACTCGTCTAAGCGAAAAATCCTCCCACCACACCCGCTCCGATCACGAGCGCCCAGACTGGGACGAGATTCTTCTTTAAAAGAAAGAAGAGGAGCACCACTGCGATTACATCTTTGAACCCTGCAATCGAGCCATTCGTAGCCATCTGAATCAGCGCAAGCCCGAGCACGCCAACTACAGCTGCATTTGCGCCTTGCACCGCCTTTTGTGCCCACGCTTTTCCACGTAAGCGCCCCCACACACTCATCGTGCCAGCGAGTAGAAGCATTCCGGGTAAAAAGACAACGACAATTCCCGCGCCTGCGCCTAACCAAGCATTACCAAAAAGCTCCGTCTGCCCGCCCAGAAAGGAAGCAAAAGTAAACACAGGGCCAGGCACCGCTTGCGTCGCTCCATAACCGCCAAGAAAAACCTCTTTCGACATATACCCAGAATCGACCATCGTTTCTTGAAGCATCGGCAGCACCACATGCCCACCACCGAAGACTAAAGCCCCAGCCCGATAAATACCCGCCAGTGCGTGAGAATCGCTCTTCGGCTGAAATCCTAAACTCCAGAACAGAAGCGCAAAGAACACGATCATTGCAAGCACCCCTCCGAGTTTCCGGCTCTGCTTTTGCCTTTCGGGAAGCTCACTCACATTTAAAAAGAGCACTCCCAGAAAAGCACAGAACGCGATCACAAGAACCGTCATCCATGCCGCCGAGCTAAACCACAGAATAACCACGGCAAGCAAAGCGATCCCCCCTCTTCGAAACCCCGTTGCGAGCGAGGCCCGCATCCCCAACCAAGCGCCTGCGACAACTGCGATCGCCACCAATTTCATTCCGTGAATAACACCACCCGATAAACTCTCCACCCCCATCGCCACAAAGAGCATCACGAGCGCCGAGGGGAGCGTAAATCCAAGCCAAGCCGCAAACCCTCCCGCTAGCCCTCCTTTTTCATAGCCCACGGCAGCTCCCAACTGGCTACTTCCCGGCCCCGGAATGAACTGGCTCAGTGCCGTCAGTTCACCAAAACGCTCTTCACTAAGCCATTTGCGACGCTCCACATATTCTTCACGAAAATATCCCACATGTGCTACTGGTCCACCAAACGAGGTCAAACCGAGTCTTAACGCGACCACAAAACATTCCCAAACTTGTTTCATCTAGCACTAAAAAACCACGAATGACACCCTCGTCAATCTTTCGCTATCCCTTATATTGTCTAAGACAAGCCTTGAGTGTCGCCGCCCCATCGCCTAACACCCCGCATGCGTTTTGATGAGCTCGGGCTTTCCGCCCCCGTATTGCAGGCCGTTTCCGAGTCTGGATACGAGACCCCCACCCCTATTCAGGCCCAAGCCATTCCAAAAATTCTGGAAGGCAAAGACCTCATAGGCGCCTCCCAGACTGGAACCGGAAAGACCGCAGCATTTGCGCTCCCTTCGCTCTCGAAAATTGAACCTATCGGCAAACCTCAAATTCTCGTCCTCGAGCCCACCCGCGAGCTCGCCGACCAAGTCGCGGAGCAATTTACCCATTACGGAAAGCATACTGGCTGCAAAGTCGCTCTTCTCTATGGAGGCGTCGGCTACGGACAGCAAGATGAGCAACTTGGAAATGGTGCCGATATTATCGTCGCCACTCCAGGCCGCCTCATCGATCACTTTTACCGCGCGACAGCCCGCTTCAAGGACCTCAAGATTCTCATCCTCGATGAGGTTGATCGCATGCTCGACATGGGATTCCTCCCACAGGTGCGAAAAATCATCAATGTCTGCCCTTGGAATAATGAAGAGCAAACTCGACAAACTCTTTTCTTCTCCGCCACCATGCCGCCAGTGATCAAAGGCTTCGCCGACTGGTGCCTGACTGAGCCGACCTCTGTCGAAATCGCTCGCGCATCAGTCTCTGATAACATTTCTCACGCCTTCTATCCCGTCGCCATGACTCAGCGCGACGACCTCCTTCTCGGAATCGTCGAGAAGACGGATTACGACTCCATGATGATCTTCACCCGCACTCGTAAGGAAGCCGACACCGTCTGCTCTCTTCTGAAGGATAAAGTGGGCGACATCGTTACCGCGATGCACTCAGATATCAAACAGACTGACCGCATGAAAGCGCTCAAAGGCTTCAAAGAAGAACGCTTCAAAATCCTCGTCGCTACCGACGTTGCCGCACGTGGAATCGACATCTCTGGCGTCACTCACGTAGTCAACTACCGAGTCCCCGAGAATGCTGAGGACTACGTGCACCGTATCGGCCGGACTGGTCGTGCCGAAAAAGAAGGTGACGCTTTTACCATTCTCACCGCTGATGAGCTCGACTATGCTGAATCCGTCGAGCGCTTCCTTGGAAAAGAAATCAAACGCGACAAGCTCGAAGATTTTAACTATCAATACACTGCGATGCTCGACACCTCCCCCATTAAGTCATTCAAAAAGCCAAGACGAGGTGGCGGGAAACGCCGTCGTCGCTAAAGTGGGTAGGCTCATGCGCACTCTTGGAATTGATCCCGCCATCCGGAGCACCGGCTTTGCCATTCTTGAGGGAGATCATTCCAATGCTCGCGCGCTCGACTTCGGAGTCATCTCCATTCCAACCAAAGTTCCTCAATCAAAGGCTCTCTCCGCGATCTGCTCACACATTAAGCACCTCATCGAGAAATGGGAACCTGATGAAGTCGCAGTAGAAGGAATCATCTACGTTCAATCCCACCGTACTGCGATCGCCATGGGCGCTGCCCGCGCAGCCACCCTCATCGCTGCTGCGAATTTCTCGCTCCCGATCTATGAATATTCACCCAAAAAGGTGAAACAAGCCGTCGTCGGCAAAGGCAACGCCGATAAAAACCAAGTCGCCTTCATGGTCAGAGCCCTCCTCAAACTCCCCGAAACTCCACCCTCGGATGCCGCCGATGCCCTCGCCATCGCCCTTTCCCACCTTCAAGCCTCCGATCCCCTCCGGGCTAAAGCGCTCGATCGCAAACAAGTTTAACGATTTGAAACGCTCTCAGAGGACACGCCACACCCATGATTCCTCACTTTTCCTCCACGCTGAGCTTTGCTAGCGTCCTCCCCCGATGACTGTCTATCGTCATATCCTCGGAGCATTCCTCGCGCTCCTCATTCCGATCACACAAGTCTCAGCTCAGACTCAAGAGCAGCTTGCCCAGATGGACCCTTCCGATCTAATCTACAATGGGTGGAATATTTCAAGAAAGGCCGAGAAACTCATCGAAAAAGAAGAATATGTCGATGCCTACGCCAAGCTCCGCCAAGCCAAGGCCATCTACGACACCATGACGATCAACTACCCGTCTTATAAATCAGACATCGTCAAGATGCGCCAAGACCTCACCCGTAAGCGGATGGATACCGTCTATCCGAAAGCCGAGGCCGAGCAGAAGGCGAAGCAAAAAGAATCCGGAAACTTCATCGAAGGGGCAGGCCCAGGGAAGAATCTCGTCGTCCCCATCGATCCCATTCGCGATCAAAAACGCACGCAAAATCTTCAAAATCTCCAAGGACAAATCGAACAACTCAAGCGCTCGCTCGCAAATGCCATGAATGATCGTGATGCGAACGCAGCCAAAGCACGCAGAGCCCTCGCCGACCTTCAGACAGAGCGTGACCGACTCGCCTCCGCTCCGCTTCGTTCTGAAGTCGAAGCGCTCAATGCTGAAATCATTGGCTTAAAGCATGAACGTGACACCCTTTCCCTCACCCTCACTCAAACCCGCCAACGTCTCGAGATCGCGCGTGAAGCGCTCAACACCTCCCGAAAAGAAGCGCTTGAACTCAAAGCGGTCATCAGGGAGCAAGGAAAAATCAATTCCCGCGTCGTCAAAGGCCAACAAGACCAGATCGACGAGCTTCGCAGTCAGCTCAAGCAAAAGGACCTTACCATCGCCAACGCCAACCAACGGATCGACCAGCTTGCTGCTCAGCTCGAACAATCTCAAGGCATGGTCGCCGAGCTTCAAGATGAGCGTGAAGATCTCATCCGCGAAAAACAGGAACTCGCGAGTTATCTCGAACTCAAAGAAGCTGATCGAATCCCTGCCATCCTTGCGCAAAACGTCGCCCTCAATCGAAAATTCAACGACGCCAAGAAGAAACTCGATACCGTCCTCGCCAATGAAGATGCTACGAGTGAAAAGCTCACTTTAGCAAAGCGTGGCGTCACCGTGGCAAAGGCTAAAATCCGCGAAACGCAGCGAGAAAACGCCCAGCAGAAGCTCCGGATTCGCGATCTCGAAAATCGACTTGAGCTAGCTGAACAAGACATCTCCATGAGCGCCAAAAACGACGACCTTACCGAGGTTCAGCGCGAAGAACTGACAATGCTCCGTGAAATTGCCAAGTCGAAGCGTAATCAGCTCATGGCTCAGCAAAAAAAGGCCGAACTTCTAATCGCGCAAGCCGAACGTATGGGCCTCCAAGACCCCGCCTGGGCGCAAGCTGTCAATCAATTCAAAGGCTCGATCACTCCCGAACTTACTGCGGACGAAGAAGCAATGATTGCCGACATCAGCCTCAAGAGTCGCTACAAGCCGAGCGACACCGAACGCATCCGCGCCAACCAAGAACTCCAACGCCAGACCGACGACAAGAAGAAACTCGCAGCTCGTTTCTACGAGAAAGACAACCTTGAGGCCGCTCGGGGCATTCTAGAAATGGTCATCGAAGACAACCCCGCCTCTTGGGATTCCATGATCAATCTCGGTATCGTCAATCTCCGACTGAATGATTTTTCCCTCGCGGCCAAGCAATTCGAGAATGCCATCCTCTACGCCGGTGATCGTAAAATACCCATCGCCCACTTCCTGCTTGGTGATGCTCATTATCGCAGTGATCGCTTCGCTGAAGCTGAGACCGAAATCAACCGCTCTCTCGGCATGGACTCTGAGAATGCTCAAGCCCACGTTCTCCTCGGAAACATGGCCGGAAAATCAGGTCGCATGATGGATGCCGAAGTCCACTTTAAGCGAGCCATCGAGATCGATCCCAATATCTGGGAGCCTCACTACAACCTCGCCTTCATCTGCTCTCAGAATGATCGTAAGACTCACGGTAAAATTCATTACCAAGAGGCCCTCCGCCGCGGCGCGCCCGCAAACCTAGAACTGGAGAAGAAGCTCGGGCTTTAAAGTCACCCCTCCAGTTCTACTTCCGGAATATAGTTAAAGGCAATTTTAGGCTCTATCGCCTTCATCGCATGATGTGCTCCTCCCAGATAGAGAGCCTTTTTACCAAATTTTCCGGTAATGCGATCTATCGCCTGATTGAGAGATTCTTCACGTCTCAGGTCGACCTGCTCGAAGAGTGAAGGTGTAAAAGCGGCATTCGTCACGAGACGATCGAGCACGATATTGATCTTCTTCACCGCAACTGCCGGATAAGGTCGTTGATTCCAGAGCATCTTCACCATCCGAGTCAGCGTGATCCTATCTTCCGTCTCCGCGAAGGTCAGCTCCCCTGCCCATTTCTCATAATTCTCGAACCTCACACTCAGCGTGAGCCGCCCCGCTCGCATGCCGTAGCTCCGCATTCGCAGAGCTGCTTTTTGTAAAAGCCGATGAGCAATTTCTACCGCCCGCTGCGGGGATCGAAATTCTGGAGGTAAGACATGTCCATGACTTACCGAGCGACGTTCCGGATGCGCATCATGTCCCTGAACATCCTCACCGCGTAAGCGATGCCAGAGCCTCGCCCCTTCAACGCCTCGCCAAACTGCCTCCAGTATTTTCTTTGGAGCCTCACATAATCGAGCGACCGAATGTAAACCTTGCGCGTGAAGTCTCAGCTCCATATTTGCCCCCACTCCGTGAAGGTCGGTTAACTCCAAATCATAGAGCACCTCCGGAAGATCCTCTGCCTGCATCACGAAAAATCCATTTGGCTTACGCATCTTTGACGCAATTTTTGCTAACCATCCATTCGGAGCCACCCCAATCGAACACCGGAGCGCTTCACTGAATTCTTCTTCTAATTTTTGCTGAATCAATCTCCCCACTTCTGTCACCTTTTCCACGGTTCGCCAGTTCGTCGGGAGCCAACACACCATTTCGTCAATTGAGAGCACGGCATCCACGTGAATGCAGGACTCCACCAGTTCTACAATCTGATGATGCACCTCAATATAAAGTGGTGGCCTCGCATTGAGAATGACGATTCCCGGGCACATCTGCCGAGCGTCAGACACTCGCGTCCCTGTTTTCACTCCGTAAGCCTTCGCCTCATAACTCGCCGCGATACAACAAGTGCTCTCCACCAACATCGGAGCCACTGCTACTGGCCGCCCACGTAAGCGAGGATGGAAATGCTGCTCCACCGAAGCAAAGTAGCTATCCATATCAATAAAAAGAGCGCGGAGAGGATGATTCAAAAGGTTCTTAACTGGTTCAAATGAACACTATTTTAAAAACCAAGAAATCCCAGTGAAAACTGAGGTAAATTTAGCTCATCACTCTATCACTGACAGGAGTAGAAAACCCGAGAGCGGTGCGTGACCGGCTACGCTGCACTTTGTGATAAACGCCCGAAAAGCTATCTGGACTTACCGGTTTCTTCCCTCTGAGAGGCGATCATTTCATCGTTTAGAATTTACCCCGAACGCACGCACCAGCGATGAGAAAAATCAACTGCGTTTGGAACCGAAGACCCTCATGAAGACAAATGGAAGTTGTCCGCACCGGAAAGCAGATCTCCTCGAGTCGTCGTGAAAAACCTTCCAAGCACCCCCATCTCAAGAGGACAAAATCTACCGAAGCATCATTCCCCAGACATCGCACCGATCAGAACATCACGAGGCTTCGCGCCATCACCAGAGCTGACCATGCCGCGAGACTCTAGAATATCGACCATACGAGCGGCACGTGTGTAGCCGAGACGAAGGCGACGTTGGAGAAGTGAAGTAGAGCACTTTCCTTCGGTCGTAATGACTTCGATACATTTGAGGATTGTTTCCTCATCGGCATCAGAGACCTCCTCGCCACCATCACCACTAGCCCCGCCTTTTTCAATACTCTGCTGAATGCTTTCTTCGAACTTCTGTTCACCTTGCTGGGCGCAGTAGTTCACTATGTTTTCAACCTCTTCATCAGAAACGAAGGCACCTTGGGCACGCTCAAGTTTTGCCGATCCCGGAGGAAGGAAGAGCATGTCTCCTTTCCCGACAAGTTTCTCGGCCCCTTTAGTATCAAGAATGACACGGCTATCGAGCGATGAGGAAACCTGGAAAGCCATTCGGCTTGGAATATTCGCTTTAATAATTCCAGTGACGACGTCCGCACGTGGAGTCTGAGTCGCAACGATAAGGTGAATTCCTGCCGCACGGGCTTTCTGGGCGATTCGACTGATTGCGACTTCGATATCCGCTGGAGCGGTCTGCATGAGGTCCGCAAGCTCATCAATAATAACCACGATGTATGGGAAACGATCAGGGATTTCATCAATTTCCTGCTCTTTTTCCTCCTGAGTTGCCATTGGGCCGATATCACCATCTTCAAAGGCGCGGGCCATCGACTCGATGGCTTCTTCATCAACGATGGAATCAACGTCTTCTTGCTCCTCTTTCGTAAGAACTTCTGGCTCAGGGCGGACGCGGCTATTGAAGCTATCGAAATTTCGAACTCCGAGTTTGGCAAAGACTTTATAGCGACGCTCCATTTCATTCACGCACCAGTTGAGCGCGCCGACCACCTTCTTAGGATCAGTCACCACCGGCACAACGAGATGCGGAAGCTTTGAGTAAACCTGCATTTCCACCACCTTTGGATCGATCATGATGAAGCGGAGCTCATCAGGACCAAATTTGTAGAGAATTGAGGTAATGATGGAGTTAATACATACCGATTTGCCAGATCCAGTCGCACCAGCGACAAGACAGTGTGGCATCGCTGCAAGATCACCAATAACCGTATTTCCGTAAACGTCTTTACCAAGCGCGAGAGGAATTTTGCGCTTCGAGGAGCGAAAGCCTTCGTCTTGAAGAAGCTCACGAAGAGGAACCGCAACCGCATTATCATTGGCGATTTCAATACCCACAGTGTCTTTTCCTGGAATCGGCGCAAGGATGTTGATCCGCTCAGCCTTAGTGGCACGAGCAAGGTCTGCCTCAAGCTGCGTGATACGGCTCACGCGGAGCCCGAGGCTTGGATAAATTTCGTAGCGCGTAATAGTCGGACCTTTCGTGATATCCCCTGCGGAAACTTCAACGCCGAACGCCTTGCAGGTTTCGATGATTGTGATCTGAGTTTCAAGAAGCTCTGCACTGTGGTCTTCCGCTGGCACTTCATTTTCGTCAAACTCTAAGAGATCAAAACCGGGAAGCTCATAATCTTCGAAGCCATCTGTGCTCAACCCGATATGTTCGGGCTTTTTAGGACGTTCGAATGGACGAGCACCCAAATTTTGCAATGGAGTCTTACGAGTCGAGGCGTCAATAATCTGAGGCTTCGGCGTTTCGCGAAGTGGCATGACAGTCTGGCCGGTCCCATCTTCGACAATCGGATTTGGATTAGCGATTTCAGCGATTGTTTCAGCCTTTTTCTTACGTGCTCGTTTTTTCTTAGGAGCAGGCTCCGACTCAAAGTCTTTGTCCACCGCCGGCGAAGACGACCGAGAAACACGCGAACGCCAAGAAGACGTCGTGCGCTTTTTACGACTCGCAAATGCCTCTTTACGCGCAACCAACCAGACACCGATTCCCGCGACCGTAGCGCGGGCGAAAGAGAACGGATGAAGCCCAGTTAGCAAAATCAGACTCACTAAATAGAGCGCAAACAACACAATCACGGCACCAAGTGCGCCGAGGAGATTTTTGAAGATGTATTCACCGAGACCTTTTCCGAGGACTCCCCCTGCGGAAACTGCATTCCAGATATCGCCCCCCCAACCAAAGACGTTAAAGAGGGCCGCACTCGCAAAGATCAGGGAAATAAATCCGAACAAAGTGCGCCATCCCAGTTTGCTCTTAAACCAAGCGACGGCCACACCTAACCAAATTGTCGCGAGAGATACCAAATAAGCAGCAGCTCCGAAGAGGCCGACGAAAACAAAGCAAAGCATCGCACCCACTGGTCCGATAAGATTTCGAGTTGGCCCATCAGTAGCCCCTTCAGGAGCAAAGCTCCCCACAAATTTCCAACCCACAAAGTCAACCGGAGTGAAGCGTAGTAGCGAGACAAACAGTAAAAGCCCTGCCACCATCAACCCAATACCAACGAGTTCCTGCCCGCCTTCGCGTTCAAGAACAACGTTCTGTTTCTTGCCCTTCTGTTGCCGATTGGCCATGATCTTTATATCACCATTAATGGCGATGACTCATACTGCCACAGGACCTAGGATAGGAGCAAGAGAGAAGTTACTGGTTTATTAACAGTCAATTTCACTAAAAATTCCTTCATTCCTTGCCTTAACGAGTACGATATTGAGAATTCCGGCATGGAGCCGATCACTTTTAATCCTCTCTACATGACCCGTGTCTGGGGAGGCCGTTCACTCGATACAATTTACCAACGCCCCCTCCCCGATGACCAACCTTACGGGGAATCTTGGGAACTGACAGATCGCCCGGATGAACAATCCATTGTTGCGGAAGGTCCTCTGGCAGGTAAGAGCCTGAACGATCTGTGGACGAACCATCGTGAGGAAATTTTCGGCACAAATCTCACTGGCGAGCGCTTCCCTCTTCTGATCAAAATCCTTGATGCCCGCGATGACCTCTCAATCCAAGTTCACCCGCCGGCAGAGATCGCACCGAGCCTCGGCGGTGAGCCGAAGACCGAGATGTGGTATATCGCCGATTGCGACCCTGGCGCAAACCTCTACCTCGGATTTAAAAATGGTGTGAGTCGGGAGGATTTCGCGCAATCACTCATCGATGGTACTTGCGCCGAAAAAGTCCACGCCGTTCAGCCGAATGCGGGGGATTCGATCTTTATCCCATCCGGTCGCCTCCATGCCATTGGTGCCGGCTTTCTCATTTATGAAATTCAGCAAAACTCGGACACCACCTACCGAGTTTTCGATTGGAATCGAGTCGGGCTCGATGGCAATCCGCGTGCACTCCACGTCAAGGAATCGATGAAGTCGATTGATTTTAATGACCACGAACCGACCATGGACACCCCCGATGGCATGACCTTGGCCAAGTGCGAATATTTCATCGTCGATCAACACGACCTCACAAGTGGGGCGAGCTTTTCCAATCTCAGCGACGCCTTTTCCATCATCACCGTCGTCTCAGGTGATGTGACTTCAGCTGGAGGGCGAACATTCAAAGCAGGTGACTTCCTTCTGCTTCCACGAAACGCCTCGCCTCTTTCGTCATCAAAAGGCGCCCGTATCCTACAGACCTCATTGCCAATCTCATCTTGAGACTCCAGCTAACGATTTTCACACCTTAAACTCTCTTTCTCTAGAAGCTCCGAAGCGCTCTTTTTAAAAGCAGCCAATTTCAAAGCCATAGACACGGTGTCGAGATGAGGACACAAGGCCGAGCAAAGGAAAGATCCGCCAAAAACGATAACGCTGGTTCTCAACCGACCGCGTGACCAAACTGAGAAAGTTTAGTCGAAACAACTTTGACAAGATGGGCGGAGAAAAAGACACTCTGGCCGGTTCACAGAATAAAAAGCCGGCGTGGCGGAATTGGTAGACGCGCTCGATTCAAAATCGAGTTTCCTCGGAAGTATGGGTTCGAGTCCCATCGCCGGTATTTTTCTGTAAATTTCACGCTCCTTCTTCAACAAAGAAGTTGAGCATCTCATCTAAATGAAAATTGAGATGAGCCCATAGAGGAGCGCCCCAACAATGATCAGAATTAGAGGCCCTAGCGTTAACCCCAGGATCAAATTACGCTGAGGGAACTCGCGACGCATCATTAATTCTCCTAAGAAAAAACTGGGCACCATCAGGAGTGTTAGAAAGAACGAGATCCCCCTCACCATTTCAAAAAATTCGAAATATGGAGCATCTGTAAGATAACCGGGATTGAAAAAATCCATCATCTTCTCAGAAATCGCCAGCAGCCAAAAGCTCACAATGATCATTAAAAATCCACGCCCAATATTTCGCGCCCCCTTTTCGGACAGTTTCGGCGCATCATCACCGCCTGAGACTCCTCGATTTTTTGGACGCAAACCTTTGTGATAAACCCCCGAGTAATTGTCCGGATTAACCGGCTTCTTTCCTCGCGTTGGTGACCACTTCATTGTGTGTCAATATAACCACTCCGTATGATTCCCGCGATGAGAATTCAGGATGGATTTTATATTCAACAAAAAACCCTGTCCGCTCAGAACGGACAGGGCTTTTGAAAAACCAGAGGATGAAGAAATTACTTCTTCTTTGCTTCCTCACGCTCCTTGGCCTCGGTAATAACCTTATCAGCGATCATTTTAGGGCAAGCTGCGTAGTGCTCAAACTCCATGGAGAACTGACCACGACCAGAGGTCATGGTGCGGAGATCTCCGATGTAGCCGAACATCTCAGAAAGAGGTGCCTGAGCCTTAATACGGATACCACCAGAAGCGGAATCCTGTGACTGAATCATGCCACGACGGCGGTTGAGGTCACCGATGACGTCTCCAACGTGATCTTCTGGAGTGAAGACGTCGAGCTTCATGATGGGCTCAAGGATTTGAGCACCAGCCTTAGGCACGGTCTGACGGTAAGCAGCACGAGATGCGATCTCGAACGCAACTGCAGAGGAGTCAACCGCGTGGAAGCCACCATCAGTAAGAGTCACCTTAAAGTCCAAACAAGGGTATCCAGCAAGGACCCCTTTATCGAGAGATGTTTTGAAGCCTTTCTCAACAGCGGACCAGTATTCCTTAGGAACGTTTCCGCCTACAATCTCAGACTCGAACTGGAAACCTTCGCCTGGCTCGAGAGGAGTTAGGGTGTAGTCAATCTTAGCGAACTGACCAGAACCACCGGACTGCTTTTTGTGGGTGTAGCTATCGGAAACTTCCTGCGTGATGGTCTCACGGTAAGCAACCTGAGGTGCACCAACTTCAACCTCGACCTTGTGGGTCCGCTTGAGGATATCGACCTTAATATCAAGGTGAAGTTCACCCATGCCCTTAAGAATGGTCTCGCCGGAATCTAAGTCAGTCTCAACACGGAAGGAGGGATCCTCCTGAATCATCTTACCAAGAGCGTTACCGAGTTTCTCAGCGTTCGCCTTGTCCTTAGCGGCAACGGCGAGGGAGATCACAGGTTCGGGGAAGACCATTGGCTCGAGAGTTGCAGGCTTGTTCTTATCACAGAGTGTGTGACCAGTCTGAACGTTCTTAAGACCAACAAGTGCGATAATGTCACCTGCTTGAGCGCTATCGAGTTCAGTACGGTCATCAGCGTGCATCTCCACGATACGTCCGACACGCTCAGTCTTACCGGTGAAGGTATTCAGGATGGTGTCGCCCTTATTGAGGGTTCCGGAGTAAATACGAGTGAATGTCAAAGCGCCGAACTGATCGTCCATGATCTTAAATGCAAGAGCGCGGAGAGGCCCGTTCGCATCGACAGTTGCGTGCTCACCGGTAAGTTCACCTTCGTCATCAAACTCAGGCTCAGGATCGACCTCGAGAGGTGATGGAAGGTAGTCAACAACGGCGTTAAGCACGTTTTGGACACCCTTGTTTTTGAAGGCAGAGCCACAGAACGCAGGGAAGAAATCAAGAGCGATGGTTCCTTTACGGATGCAACGCTTAATCGTCGCGATGTCAGGGACGTTTCCTTCGAGGTAAGCTTCCATGACTTCATCGTCCTGCTCAACCGCAGTCTCGATGAGCTCTTCGTGATACTGGTTGCACTTGTCAACGAGGTCCTCGGGGACATCGGTGATTTCGAAGTTCTCAGGGAGACCGGAGTCGTCCCAAACATAAGCTTTTTTCTCAAGGACATCGACAACGCCAACGAAGGAGTCCTCGAAGCCGATTGGAATAGTCATGACAAGCGGCTTAGCACCAAGGACGTCTTTGGTCTGCTGGATCACGCGGAAGAAATCAGCGCCGATCCGGTCGAGCTTGTTCACGAAAATGATACGAGCAACCTCAGAGTCGTTCGCGTAACGCCAGTTCGTCTCGGACTGTGGTTCAACACCACCAGAACCACAAAAGACACCGACGCCACCATCAAGGACCTTTAGAGAGCGGTAAACTTCAATCGTGAAGTCAACGTGTCCCGGAGTATCAATAATGTTCATCCGGTGGTCGTTCCAGAAACAGGTGGTCGCAGCGGACTGAATGGTGATACCACGCTCAGCTTCCTGCTCCATGAAGTCAGTGGTGGACTCACCATCGTGAACCTCACCGGTTTTGTGAATCTTACCTGTGAGCTTAAGGATCCGCTCGGTAGTCGTTGTTTTTCCAGCATCCACGTGCGCGAAGATGCCGATGTTCCGGTATTTGCTGAGGTCAGTCATGATTGTTTTTCTCTGGAAAGGGCGCGGTTATGCCTATTTCGCGTCTTTTGTCGAGTGCGGAGCGGTAAATTTTTGGTGAAAAGCAGCTCTAATCCGTGATCTTAAGGTTAATATCCTTATAAAAAACCGTGCTGCCGGGATCATGCGCTTGGAAAGCAATCGTTCCCTTCCCGAGCTTACGACCACTCATCCCTTTATTCGGGCCTTCCCAACCTGTGGGTTCGGTGAACTCAACAGTGGTCTCCCCATTGATTTTGAGGGTAATTTTTGAGCCCTTCACGATGATGTGATAATCGAACCACTCCTCGTCTTTCGTGACCGCTTCTTTGATGTGCATGTTGATGCTGCCATCTTTCACCTCGACGAATGGGTTCTGCTTAAGGTTTTCATCAACCCAGAGATTCACTACACCATAGAGGCTTCCACTGCGCTTCTGGTCTTTTTGAGTAGAATTCACCTGCGCTTCATAACCGATCGAGGGCCAACCACGTTCCTGATACTGCGTGGCGAAATAAACCCCCGAGTTGGAGTTCTTGGTTGTCTTTGCCTTAAGCTTCAGTTCGAAGTCACGAAATTCGGCATGGCCATTTTCCCCGACATAAAACAAATGCGCTCGGTCGCCCGTCACTTTCAGCGAACCATCAGGTTCCACCGAGAAAGCGGCGGGGTTATCATTACTGGACTTCCAACCGTTGAGGGTTTTGCCATCGAAGATTGGCTTAAAAGTTTCTTCTGCTTTGAGGGAACCTGCAGCACAGACTCCTCCCAACATAATTGAAAATACGATTCTCATGAGCCTCATTGATACGGCTTTCCCAGTTGAAATCTTCCGTGATGTGACGTTTCTTTTTCCCGTTGTGAGTTCCGAAGCTAACGAAACATCCGTAAAATTTATTCCCTCGGGTCGTGCCCCTGAAGAACACCCTCGCTTTGGCCTTGTTCACAAAATGGTCCTGCAAGGAGACCCGAAAGACCGTATCTACAAGCGCCTTGAGGTTAATGGCGTGACTGGAGACGAAGCGGACACACTCTACCGACACGCGATGAAGGAACGGGTTAAAATTATTCAGGGAGAGTCATTCAAAAAGATCCTAGGAGGAATTGGACTCATTGCTCTTGCGGCCGCTGTGTTTGCCACCTTCTGGTTCGGCTTGGGTTACATACAGCACGTGATCCTTTATCTCCTCACCGCTGTATCTGGGCTTGGCTTCATCTTAATCGGAATGGGTCTCTCAAACTATTGGCGCGCCCGATCACACATTGGCTCGGTCGCCGATAATATTTAGAACGCTCTCACCGAGTTCTATTCGAACCGAACCGGATTTGCCTCTTTCCAGACCTTCCAGCAAGAAATGAAACCTGGTGCAAAATCCTCAGGCACATTGGTGACCCAGCGATCAACGAGCTCCATCGAGAACCACTGGCCATATTCAATTTCGACACAAGGGAAATTCACCTTCCCCTGTGCGAGTGTTGCGTAAAGGCGCACATGCTCCCATCCGGTATTGGCATGAGCGCCTAGCTTCCCAACCTCGCGAACATCGTGATTAATCAGTCCTAATTCTTCGCCCAGCTCGCGCGCGGCGCAGACATCGTATTCCTCTCCAGCATCAACATGCCCCGCCGCACTAGAATCCCATAGACCGGGACATTTATCTTTCAACCGCGAACGCTTCTGAAGAAAAATCTCGCCATTCTTATTGAAGGCGAAAATATGCACCGCTCGATGTTTTAATCCGTCTCGATGAATTACGTCCCGACGCTCCGCACCGATAACCTTATCATTGTCATCCACGATCGCTAACATTTCGCCATCGCCCTGCCCTTCTTCTTTAACAAAAGCGGGATCGATTTTTCGCGTCAACGCAATCCAGTCCTCCATCGATAACTCCTCAGCACGCGCGGTCGGCGCGAAGCCCAACTCCTCACAAACCTCTACCCAATCGGTGTTGGCAGGTAAGTTTTTACGTAACTGCTTACGCCTTTGTGCAAAGCCACGTCGCACAAGCTCATCAAAGAGCCTCCGATCATGCACCGGCAAATCATTCTGACGTGGGTCCAGCGTCATCACCGTGGAGTCGATCACCGGCTGTGGAAAGAAGCAGCTTGGCGGCACGATTTTGACTTTCCGCCCCACCCATTCGCACTGCATTCGGAGAGTCAAAACACCATAATCTTTACAACGTGGCCCGGCCAAGATTCGATCAATCATCTCCTTTTGAAGCATCAGAACCGCCTTTGAAAAAGCCGACGGCCCTTTGAGGAAATTTCGCAAAATCGCCCCCCCTGCTGAGTAGGGTAAATTACCCAGCAGCTTCACCGGACGCTCCGCAAAAAACTGCCTCGTATCGATCCGCACCGCGTCATCGCTGATCACCGTAACGTGATCCTGATCCGCAAATCTTCTCGTGAGATAGTCCGCAAGCCGACGGTCGAATTCTACCAAAATCACACGACTCGCTTTCTTCACCACATGCTCGGTTAAAGCACCCGTTCCAGGTCCAACTTCGACCACCGTATCGCCCTCTTGGATCTCGAGCTGATCCACGATCCATTCCGCCGTATTTTGATCGACGAGAAAATTCTGTCCCAGCTTACGAGATGGAGTCACTCCAACCTCAGCGAGAACTTCTTTCAATTCAGTAGCGGTCACGCCTCTCCTTTGAATTGCCGAGACCCTGAATGTCGACTAAAATCCGGTTTCCAATAATGACCTTCGCCACCCAAATCACCTTATTCCGGCTTCTGCTCGTGCCGGTTTATTGTGTCTTGGCTATCGAATACGGTGAATCAATCAAGCATGGTAGCCCGCACGAACTCCTCCGCTGGCTTGCCGTGGGCATTTTCATTCTCGCCGCGGCACTCGATGGACTCGATGGTTGGATCGCTCGAAAATGTAACCAACAAAGCCTCCTCGGCTCCATTCTCGACCCACTCACCGACAAAGCCCTCCTCCTCACTGGCCTCATCACCATGACCTTTGTTGATTGGGGGCAAGACTGGCATCTCCCGGCTTGGTTCATCGCCCTCGTCATTGTGCGAGACATCGAAATCATCGTCGGTATTTGGATTCTCTATTTCCTCAACCGCCGCGTCCCCATTAACCCTCATTGGACCGGAAAAGTTTGCACCGTCACCCAAATGATCGCGCTGGGCTGGGTCATGCTTAAGCTTTTCAACATCTCTCCTGTCTACCCCACCATCCTCGCCGCAGTCTTCACCGTCTTATCGGGTATCGCCTATTTTCAGGAAGGACTCCGCCAGCTCCGCGAAATCGAAAGAGCATCATAACTGTCGATCACGCTTGTCATCACTCCTTGAAGCCCTAGTTTCTCTCCGTGGCCTTCCTCGAGCTTCATGACGTAAAAACCCACTTCCAACAGCAAGAAGGCGGGCTCTTTTCAAAGGTAACCAACACGATCAGAGCGGTCGATGGCGTCTCTTTGAAAATTGAAAAAGGCTCCATCCTCGGGCTCGTAGGAGAATCCGGCTGCGGAAAGTCCACCCTTTCCCGTACGGTGATGCAGCTCCAGCCTGCGACTGGCGGAAAGGTCATCCTTGACGGCGAGGAACTCACTGCGCTTGCGCCTCAGCTCGTGCGCTCTCGTCGATTGGATTTTCAAATGATTTTCCAAGACCCTTACGCCTCGCTCAATCCCCGCATGACCGTCTTTTCGACACTAGCGGAAGCGATCTGCCAGCGTCACCCGCATCTCAAGACCACGTCAAATAAAGCCGAACTCAACAACCGCGTCACCGAGCTTATGGCCACCGTTGGTCTCGATGCGCGCCACATGCGCAAATATCCTCACGAGTTCTCGGGCGGACAGCGTCAACGGATTGCCATTGCCCGCGCCCTCGCTCCCGAACCAAAGCTCATCATCGCTGATGAGCCTGTCTCGGCCCTTGATGTCTCGATTCAATCTCAAATCCTCAACCTACTTCTGGAGTTGCGTAAGACCCTCAATCTTACCATGATTTTCATCTCGCATGACCTCTCCGTCGTGCGTTACATCTCCGATCAAATCGCGGTAATGTATTCTGGAAAAATCGTCGAATATGGCGATGCCGAGCGTGTCTTCCACGAGCCTGAAGCTGACTATACCAAGAAACTCCTTTCCGCGATCCCCCACATCAAAGCCACCGCCTAACCCACTCTTCCTATGGACGTCCTCACCTACAAAATCATCCACATCATCGCCCTTTTGGGGCTCTTTTCAGCGCTAGGCGGTCTCGTCGCAGCCGATATCACCAAACCTGCACGCCTACGTGTCTTCACCATCGCCCATGGCATCTCGCTACTCCTGCTCTTCATCAGTGGGTTTGGACTACAAGCAAAAGGCCCCGGCTACTCATTTGGATCAACATGGCTCATTGCGAAGCTTGTCATTTGGGCACTTCTCGGAGCATCCCTCGTCATCCTCAAGCGCCGTCTCATTCCAGCAGGCGCCGCTTGGATGCTGACCATCGTCCTCGGAGCAGTCGCCGCTTATTTTGCAGTTCATAAACCCGGCACTAAAATGAAGCCGCCCAAAGCTCCTGAACAATCACTCGTATCGCAAAAATAAGACTGACTTATTCCAGATTATTCACAACTTATTCTTACCCCAAAACCCTGTCAGCATAATGCTCTCAGGGTTTTTCTTTACCTTATTCACAAGATCAATACGGAGCAAAAGCATTCTCCCCAGCAGGGAAATCTAAAACACGTAATAAGCCTTCAGCATGAAGTAGCAAATCGGCCCTGTCACGGCGACATACAACCACAGCGGGAAGGTCATCTTCGCCAACTTCCGATGCTTTTTAAAATCATTCGTCCAAGCGTGCACGAAGGTCATCAGAATCATCGGCAAACTCACCGCAGCAGCCGCGATGTGACTGATCAAAATCACCAAATAAAGTGTCCGCATGCCTCCAATCGATTCGATCTCTTTCTCATCTAAGATCCCATCCGCGTTGGCATCACCAAATTTCGTCTCCACCGTGGTGAAGTGATAAGCGACGTAACTCAGCAAAAAGAGCCCAGAGAGGACCAATGCTCCCGTCATAAACCTCCGGTGCCAATTCACCGCACCACGACCAATCGCGAAAAGAGCACACAGTAAGCAACCGGCCACCAAGGTATTCAGACCCGCATGAACCTGAGGGAGGAGCGCAACGCTCACTCCTTCCGGCAACGGGATTTTGTAAGGCGAGCGCATCGCACCAACCAAGAGAAAGACCAAACCAGTCACTCCCCAAACTCCAATCCGGAGTTTGCGGGCAAGCGCGTTATTAATCGGACGTTCGCGGTATTCAGAAATCTCATTCATTACTTTCAAGTTCGTTTAAAGCTTTCGTGATGATGAGTGGCAGAACTTCCGGATCGAGTCCCTCGTGCCACTTTTTCATTAAAGTGTTTCCACGCCAAATTTGTAGTCCCATGTCGTGCGACCACTTCCCTTTCGTCGCAATCTCTTCTGGCACCGTCCGCTCACGCACATCGCCGAACCACATTTCGTTACGCATGAAAGCGTGAATCTTTTCTCGCTCCGTTTTTACAAACCACCACTGATCACCATCAACCCCGAGACCACGTTCGAGATTCAACAAATGCTCCTGCGTGTCCGCATCAGGATCAACCGACATACAGACAATTTTAAAATTGGGCTCATCCTTGAACTGCTCATAAATCTGCAAGAGCCGCTTTCCATTTCTCTCAGCACACATCGGGCACACCGCGAAAAACTGAGCCGCGACCCAGACCTTATCGTCTAGATCAGAAATCTTTACCGCTTCCCCGTCTTGTTTCACAAGATCAAGATCAACTTCAAGCACCTTATAATCCTCCACTTCGATTTTTCCATAATCCTCCGCAGGATCACGTAAGTCTTCCTTCGTTTTCCTCAAGGAATGCAGAAAAAACGACATCCCAAGAATGAGCACCGAAATCACGGCCACTCCAATATAGATCATTTGAATTTGCTTTTTCTCGTTCATTTTTGGCCTTTCTCTTCTGGATTTGCGTAAAGGTAATCAATGGATTGTTTCAGCTGCGCACGGAGCTCAGCAGTAGAAATTGGAGGCGCTAGGAGATCGCCTTCATCGTTTGTTTTCTTCGCCTCCTCATAGTCAGTTTCCCAGCCGACTACTTTTTCGAAATCCCATCCGATCGGCACTCCGACCGCTCCACGAATCTGTAAATGTTGATCAAAGAGAATCAACTGAGAATCGTAAATCAGCTTCCCATCCTTCTCGTGCGGATAAATTCCAAAGCGAATCTTGCTCTTCAAAAAAGCTCGTAAGGAATCTTTTCGATCCACGCTCGCAGGCACGCGCCAAACATCTGGTTCTTGGCCAAAATCGCTCAGGACCTGCGCCACCGATGCCGGATTCCCCTCGTCTCCATCCAGCACAAAAATGAGCAACTTCGGCCGCTTTTTCGCATCTGGAAACTCCGCTAAAACTTCACGAACTGCTTCAATCGTCGGCCGTGACTCTTGTGCCAACTCTTTGGTGACGGCGAAGGACAAAACAACACTTCCCTTCAGGTCTTCAAGCGTGCGACGCTCTCCATCTGAAGTGATGATATGAACTTCATCTGCCCCACCAATCGCGGTCAAGAAGCTCGGACGTTGCGTATCTAGCGTTTTCTCCGTAAAGCGATTATAAGCCCATAAAATAAAGAAGCTCCCGATCACCATCACTGCGGTCAATATGAGCGCGGTATTCCGGAGTTTTACCGGGTCACGGTCGGCTGGTTCCAACTTGCTGACGTCCATGTGGCGCAAGCTAGCCTAGCTCCAAGTAAACGCAAGACCGACCAGCACGATTGGCAAATACAAGAGCGTCCCGAAAAATGCCTTCCGCATCGTTTTACGATCTGCCTCTGGCCCGTAAGTCAGGGCTGGCTTCATCATCACCAGGACAATCACGCCATGCACAATACCCACCCAATGCGGATAAAGACCGTAAAATGCCCCTAGCACGCCAAGTGCGATCATCATGATCGAGAAAACATTGAAGAGGCGCGCCGTCTTCAATCCAGAGACATCGCCATTCGACCACATCTGGTAGCCCGCCTCCTCATACTCCTCACGACACAGCCAGCTGATCGCCACAAAGTGTGGAAGCTGCCAAAAAAACAACAGCGCAAAAAGAAACCACGCTCCCGCATCCATCCACGAACCTCCCGCACCGACCCAACCAATCATTGGAGGAATTGCGCCTGGGATCGCCCCGACGAGCGTATTAGTTGAATGCCATTTCTTCATCGGAGTATAAACAAAGACATAAATTGCGATCGTCGCCGCAGCCAGAATCGCCGCCGAGGCATTCACCTTCGCCGCCAAATGAATACAACCGAAAGCGGCTAAGCCCCAACCAATCGCAAAGGCCTTCATCACCCCCATCCGTTTCGAAGGCAGCGGACGATCCGCCGTGCGCTGCATCCGCCCATCATCCTCGATCTCCATCAGCTGATTGAAAGCCGCTGACCCAAAAGCTGCTGCTGCTGTTCCAATCAAGGTATGTAAAAGCAGCAACCACTGATCAGTCATTCCCCCCAGTCCTTTTGCGGCTAAGAAGAAACCAAAAAGCGTCGTGATAAGCACAAAGATATTCAGCCGGACCTTCGTCAGGACCTGTAAATCTTTACTGAATTTGGGCGCAGCGTCATCCATCGGGAGCGACAATGCCTGCTCAATTCACTTCTCGCAATCACGAGGCTAAAAAAATCTCCCCTTCCTGTCATTTTTCCTCATCATCACTCGCATGAGTCAAAACGACCGTCATCAATATGAACTCGATGTCATTGAATCCGTTGAAGGAAAAAGCGGACTCACTAAGTTTTTCGCCTACGCTAAGATTTCTGGACCCGGTTGGCTCCAAGGCGCGATCACACTAGGTGGAGGTTCTCTCGCAGGAGCACTCTATCTTGGAATTGTCGCAGGAAACTCTCTCCTCTGGGTTCAGCCCCTCGCCATGATCTGTGGTATCATCATGCTCTCAGCCATCGCATACGTCACTCTTTCTACTGAGAAGAAGCCTCTGCAGCTCATCAACAATCACCTTCACCCACTTCTCGGTTGGTCTTGGGTTGTCGCCACCGTGATGGCCAACATCGTCTGGACCATGCCGCAGTTTTCTTTAGGAACGGCAGCCATTCAACAAAACCTCATTGGCAACGAAGGTTCACCCTGGCCCATTATCGCCGTCTTCTTCGCCATCGGCCTTTACGTAAATTACCTCTATGAGGCTGGAGGTGGCGGAGCCAAGCTCTTCGACAAAATCATCAAAATCATGGTCGGCGTTATCGTCATTTCCTTCATGGCCGTGGTCATCACTTTGATTGCCAAGGGTAGTATCGACTTTGGCTCGATCCTTGCAGGATTCGTTCCTGACTTCTCTCTTCTCGGCTCAACTTCGAAAACCTTCGCAGCTGATATCGCCGCATCCTCTAATGCATCATGGTGGGATGAGTATATCGTCAGCACCCAGAAGTCTAAAATCTTCGCGGCCTTCGGAACTGCGGTTGGTATTAATATGACCTTCCTCCTCCCCTACACTCTTCTGAAAAAGAAGTGGGGCACCAAGCACCGTGGACTTTCCATCACCGACCTTTCAATCGGGCTCTTTGTCCCTTTCTTTCTCGCGACTGCGGCAGTCGTCATCGCCTCCTCTTCCGCGTTCCACGGAAAAGCTGATGATGTCACCGATGCTCAGCGCGCAGGGATGCTAGCCAAAGTTCCTGCAGTGGTAGAAGCTGTTAAAGGCCTCGAGGGTGAAGAAAAAGAAGCTGCTACTGCTGCCGCGATCGCCGCTCTTCCAGAAGCCGATCACAAACTCGCCGGAATGCTCTACTCTCGTGACGCTGGAGCACTCGCCATCACCCTCAAGCCCTTCACTGGCGAAGTCGTCGCTCAAAAAATCTTCGGGGTCGGTGTTCTCGGCATGGCCGTTTCCACGATCATCATCCTTATGCTCATTAACGGCCTCGCCTTCCGTGAGCTCTTTGGTGAAGCACTCGGAAATACGAAAGCTTACTTCCTCGGCTGTATCATTTCAGGTGGCTCCGGCTGCCTCTTCCCGATCTTGTGGTCAGGCCAAAGTAAGGCCGCCCTCGCGATTCCGACTTCTGTCATCGGTGGCTCCCTTATCCCAATCGCCTACTTCACCTTCTTCCTTATGATGAACTCCAAGAAGGTCCTCGGAGATAAGCGTCCTGAAGGAACTGCACGCATTATTTGGAATGTGCTCATGATCTTCGCCACCACTGTTGCGACCGTCGGAACCTGGTGGGCTACTTCCGGCAAGAAATTCGGAGACGTCCCTGCCGGAATGATTGGGATGGGCTTCCTCGTTCTTCTCTTCGTTGTCGGAACCTTCTCCTTCCTCAAAAACGAGAAAAAGGCCTAAGCAGCAATCCGCCACAACTACCTTCGCCCATCTTTTCTGGCGGAGAATTCGCCAGCCGTCAGTTTCTGACGGCTGTTTTTTTGCGCCATATTCTCAAGAACAGGGGCTAGCTTTGAGCTCCTAAGCCAAAACCTATTTGAGCGGGCCAAAACAACCTTAATCTGCACCTCTATCAGCCAGATACCCCATAACTCACTCTTTTAAAATTAATTACGAAATGTGACGAAACTGTCACATTTCTGACACATTTAAGCTGGCATCGTCTCTTTGGAACGTGCTGAATGGCCCTTCCTTAATACACATACTCTATGGCAACAGCACTCCAAATCCTAGGCGCTCTCGGCATCTTCCTCTTCGGAATGAAGGTCATGTCAGAAGGCGTCCAGAAATTCGCAGGCGGTAAAATGAGAGCCGCACTGGCCTCGATCACCGGCAACCGCTTCAAAGGCATCCTGACCGGTGTTTTCACGACTGGCCTTGTTCAGTCATCCTCCGCGACCACCGTTTTGGTCGTTTCCTTTGTGAACGTCGGCCTCCTCACTCTAGTCGAATCGATCAGCGTCATCATGGGAGCCAACCTCGGCACCACCGTAACCGCTTGGATTGTTGCCGCAGTCGGAACTAAAGTGAAGCTCACTGCTCTCGCGATTCCCATCATTGGCCTTGGATTTCCGGTTTATTTTTTAGCCAAGGGAAAACTAAAATCCTTCGGAGAGTTCGTTGTCGGCTTCGGAATTCTTTTCCTTGGACTCTATTTCCTTAAAGACGCGGTCCCCGATCTCAAAAGCGGAATCGCTAAGGAAGAGGACCAAGACGCCATCAATACAATTCGTTACTGGATCGAAACCATCGGAAACAAAGGCTACTTCTCTTACGTATTGTTCATGATCGGTGGGATTATCCTGACCTTGATTGTGCAATCTTCCTCAGCAGCGATGGCCATCACCATCACTTGCGCCATGAACGGTTGGTTCTCGGAGGACCCTTACGAATCCTTCCGCATCTCAGCAGCCGTTGTTCTTGGAGAAAACATCGGAACAACGGTCACCGCATGGCTCGCATCCCTTGGTGCCAGCACCGAAGCAAAACGAGCTGCACGAGCCCACTTCCTCTTCAATGTCATCGGCACGACTTGGATGCTCATCGTTTTTGTAGGATTCACCGCAATCGTCTGGAAGGTCGCAGCAATGCTTCCGGATAGCATTCGCGAAATCGACGAGAAGTTTCAGTCAAACGAGGTCGCCTTCGCCACCGCAATTTTCCACACCTCATTCAACCTGATTAATATCGGAGTCCTGGTGTGGTTTGTTCCACAAATTGCCCGTCTCGTTCAAAAATGGGTTCCAAGCAACGATGAGGACGACGGTGATAAAAAACGCCTCCGCTACATTTCTCAAAAATTCGTCGATCTCGGCGAGCTCAACGTCGTTGAAGCTGAAGGCGCCATCCGTAAGATGTCTGCTCACGCCCAAGAGATGTTCGCAGGCTTTAGAAGCGCCTTCGAAAACCCCGCAACCGACATCGGAGCTGAAATCACTCGTCTCAAGAAGATGGAAGATGAGGCTGACCTCATGATGCAGGATATCACCGAATACCTCATTCAGTGCTCTGCTCGTGATCTCACCCCAGATCACGCTGGAAACATCGCCGCCATGATCCGCATCGTCGGTGAGCTGGAGGAAAGCACCGACTGCACCTATCGCCTAGTAAAGCTCATCGAGCGGAAATACAATAAAGGGCACGAGTTCACTGAGCACCAGACCAAGCGTGTCAATGAGATCGCCGACGTCGTCGCTCAGGCCTTTAGCGCAGTGGACAACTTCCTTCTTCAGAAAGTTCCTGCTGACGTCATCAGCGCGGTCAAAAGCCTCGAAGTCCAGACCGACAACATGCGTAAGCGCTACAACAAGGAAGCCGTCATGCGTATGGCTGAAGGTGATATTCGGATTGAAATGCTCTACACCGATATCAACAACCAGCTCGAAGCGATGGCAAACCACGCGCTCAATATCATGGAGGCTAGCGATTCCGCCTCTCTAGAGCGCGAGTAAGCTCAACCTCGATTAACTCTCAAACGGCCTCGGTGGATTCTCCATCGGGGCCGTTTTTTTGGGGCCGACAATCTGTATGGAAAAATAAAGCATCAGATGCGGCTGGAACGGTCGACAAATATTTATTTGACAGTCTTTCAGTATTATTCTACCTAAAATCTTGTAACTAAAAATCATGAAAGCAACACGTAAATTAGCTGCTATTACTGCCACTCTAATCATATTCGGATCGCTCACAGGGGGAGTGA
>JBDNAW010000026.1:0-35100 GCA_039768255.1 Akkermansiaceae bacterium
ATAGTGAGTGAGGCGGAGGTTATCGATGTAGCGATCCAAAGAGTCACCAGAATTTGGGCCACGGAAGCGGATGCCGATTTCTTTACCAGCGTGTGCGTCTGTAATTCCGGCGGGAATAATGAGCTGGTAGTGTTTCCATTCGGTGACGCGTTTTGAAGTCAGGTTAAAAGTGCGGGAGGCGATGACTTGTTCGGTCCCGTTGTCATTGACGAAAGCCTCGGCGATGAGTGATCCGGTAGGGGAGGCGGGCGGGTCCGGCGGGATGGGAGGATTGTCGTCGTTCACCGAGAGGGTGAAATTTTCAACCCGTCCGTAGCCTGCGTTATCGCCATCGTCCAGAGAGGTGAAGGCAATAAAGAGACGCTTGCGATTTGCGGAGAGAGGAATCGGGTCGAAATTTGCGGTGAAGAGCTGGAAGGAATTATTGTTGGTGGAGGCGGGGGTGGTGAGGGTTTGGAGGATGGTGGGGGTTCCTTCGATGAGATTATTGTGGGTGGTGAAGAGGTAGGTTTGGACTCGGTCGTTTTGATCATTCCACATGAAGGCATCTCGCCAGCGGAAGGAAACGGTGAGAATGTCGTTTGGTTGTGCGGCGTAGCCTGTGTCATTGGCGAAAATTGGAGTGTTGTTTCCATTGTTCCGAAGGACCGCGCAACGGGTGCCATCGAAGAGGATGTTGGTGCGGGTGCACTCGTAGTTTTGATTTCCGGTGAGGTTGTGCCAGTTGGGGGTCTGGATGAAGGTGCGAATGTCTCCGATGAAGTCGTCTGTATTAAAATCGCCATTTCGAAGATTCGGACCTACGAGTAGCGGGCTGAAAAGTGAGAGGACAAAGTTCTCGAGGTTAGCGGTGCCGTCGGTGCTGGAGTTTCCATCGACGCCCTCGATCAGGATGAAGAGTTTTTTACCATCGGCTGAAACGGGGATGGGATCGAAGCTTCTGGAGAATGTCTGGTAAGTGGAATCGATGATCGAGCGACCTGAGAGAAGGGACTGAAGGTCGGTACGAGTGCCAGAGGGAGTATCATCCGAGCTGGTGAAAATGGTGACTTGAACCTGATCATATAAGTCATCCCAGCCAGGGCCATCGCGCCATTGGTAGTTGAGTTCAAGAACTTGGCCAGCGGTGAGGGTGTATCCGGTATCGATCGCGAGAAGGCGTTCACCAGAGTCTGTGATGAGAGCGTTTCGAGAGTTATCCGGGCCGAGGAGGCCGCCGTTGAGTGTGGTGGCTTGGAGTGATTGGTCTCCGGCGAAGTTGAACCAACTCGGAGTATCAGCGAAGCTGCGGGAACTTATTTCGGAGCTATCAGCATTAAAGTCACCATTGAGAAGCGCTCCTCCAACAATGGCATTTACGGGGATATAAGAATTGTCTGGGCTCAGCGCCGCATCGAAGCGGATTGAGTATGCGGAGCCGGTTTCGAGCGGGTGACTGGTGAGGTGTTCAACATATTCAGATTCATTGAAGCTGAGTTTCCAGCGGCCGTTACCGTAATCGGTATCGCCATCGGAAAGGATACCGTCACCATTCCAGCCGGTGAGAAGAGGGCTTGCGACTGAGAGACCATCGTTACCGTTGTGGATCTCTGCTGAAGGGTTGATCAGTGAGACGGGAGCCGAGAGCACTAGGCTTACGGAGAAGGAGAAAAGGCAGAGAGGGTTCATTTCAGGCGAGGACTAGGTTAAGGGCGATCGTTCTTTTCTGATAGATTAAAAAGTAAGCTCTCATAGAGATAACTAGGGGCATAAAAAACGGCGTCGCTTAGGACGCCGTTTTTGAAGAGGTTATGGTGTTCTAAAAAACTACGAGATGCGGCGCCTGTGTCCGATAAGAACAAGGAGTGAGCTCAAGCTAAGAAGCGAGATGGAGGGCTCTGGAATCGATCCAACGGAAAACGGATTATCGGAGAGAGCAAATTCGTGGATTGTTCCCGCTGAACCGTCATCTTGAAAGGTAACCTTCATCCAGCCATACATCTCATTAGGCGTTCCCGGATCGAGAACGAAACCGAAATGCTCCATCGTATTGGGAGCGAATTGATCAGCACCCACTCCGATATGAGAGCCACTGGTAGAAACCCCAGAGCCTCCACCGGAGCCAGTCCCCGACCCACCGAAGCTAGGAGTCATGAGTGGAACCGCACCGCTAGAAGTTGCGGTGCTTCCATCGATTAATTCTCCAATGCCTAAAGCATAAATGACGGAGAGATTATCAGAGGCATCATCCCGATATGGATTTGCGGAGCTATGGTGAGCGATTCCGGTTCCTCCAAAAAAGAAGTTGAAATCCCACTCTCCTGAAGCTGGTTCTGTATAGCTCAAGGTGTAGGAATCACCGCTTGGGTCCGGGGCCCCAGATGAAGCTGAAGCACCCGTGCTGTTTGCGCTTAAGTCAATGTAGACCCCGCCAAAGGTTGCGGGAATGGAAGCATTGACATTATCGACATAAGTGACCACTGCTGAGGCTACAGCCATTCCTGCAAAGGAAAGCGCTAAGGCCAATGAGCGTGCATTTCGTGATGTGTTCATCATGATCTTATGAGGTTGTTTTTCAATAAAGGCCTAAGGGACAAGGGTGACTTTCACTCGGAAGAATCGGGCTTTTTTGCCATCTGGGGTGAAGAACGGATACGGCACCGAGACAACCTCGTAATCACTGTCATCAGTTGAATCCGCGACCACCGTTGGTGTGTCTGTGCTATCATGCCAGGTGATTAAGTCCCCGCTGAATTGAGCGGTGTAGTCAAGGCTACCGGAAATTCCAAAGTCATCCCGGCGAACGAAGATTGCATCGAAGGCCACACCAGGACCTGAGAAGTCGGCATTAACGATTGGTACTCCATTGACGGATCCATCGATCACTAAGCCTACTTGGTCTGCCGCGTTGGGGTCGGTTCCAAAGGCAAATTCCAAGAGGTTCACAAGGCCGTCTGAGTCTCCAGCGTCGGAGGTGTTTGCTCCGTTTCCAGAATTCGCACCGGTTCCGAAGTTGGTCATGCGCCAGTTCCCAATGATATTCAAGGCGCCAGCAGTGAAGACAACGTCATTGCCATCACCGTTGACATATCCAACTCCTCCGCTGGTAGCGGACCCTAGGTAGTCATTTGTAAAGGGGACTCCGAAAGAGAATGTCCCTGTCACTGCATCTGCAGCATCATTAGAAATGACCACAATGTCTGTGGGGCTTGCTTCGACGGTTGCAGATTGAGTGACTGCCAGCCCTCCAGCGAGGGTAACTGCACCCGTAACCGAAACTTGGTCCCAGCCAGTTCCTGCAACGCCAGTAGTGTTGTCGACATCGACTGAGAGGGTTCCGTTTAACACAAGGCCACCGATGCTTAGAAGGCCAGTACTGTTGACACCTGGTGAAAGGGTAGCCGCAGAATTGACTGTAAGCACAGAGTCCATTGTGCCAGTTCCCGCAAAGATGGCATTATTGTTTACGACGTAGTCCCCTCCTCCGGTGTGATTTCCATTAAAGGTCAGGGAGGCATTAACAGCACTTCCGCCCGTGGTGGTGGTTCCGGTGTATGTGTTGGTTCCGGAAATGGTGACGTCACCATTGTCGAAGTTGTTCTGGAGTAAAACGTTACCGATGCCACTGATGTCTCCGCTGATGGTCCAGGTGCCGTTGTCTGCTCCTTCTGTTCCTTCGAAGTTTAAGGTGCCAGTCGCAGTGGGAAGTGTGACGCTACCGCTAGCGGTGAGGTCGAGCCCTTCAAGGCCGTAATTTCCCCAACCGCGCGGGTCGTTATTAATATTGGTAAGGTTTCCGGATAATTCAAAGTCATTCGAACCACCGCAGCGGAAGCCACCGGCATCAATGGTGATGTCATTTGGAATCACGATCCCGGTGGTGCCAGCCTGCAGCTGGGCCCCACGAGAGCGCACGAGACCTGCTCCGAGGTGGTCGTTGTGGTTGACCACAACGAAGCCGTTTTTATTACCAGTCGTTCCGTTGAAGGTCGAGCCACTTCCGTCTCCCAGCTCAAAGCCTCCGGAGAAGGTATTTGCTGGTCCGTCGAATACAACAGTTCCATCGCCAAGGGTTCCAACCGAACCCGTGCCGCTGATGACACCGGTCTGGTTGAGGGTCCTGTCGGCACCGGTATTGAATTCGAGCCGCCCGGGGGCAGTCACAACAACCGGCCCGTCGCCTGCGAGCTCACTTTGCAAGTCGGAGCCACCGATGTAGCCAATCCGGAAGCGACCATCAAGGACAGTCGTAATACCAGTGTAGGTGGCGGTCTCTCGGATGATGAAGACTCCGGTGCCTACTTTGGTAACGTTACCTGTGCCGGAGATAGGAGAGTCCACTCCAGGAGTATCGATATTGAGAGCGCCCACCTCGAGGGTATTGCTACCCTGAAGAACGATGCTGTTCGTCTCTCCCGCGCCGAGGTTTCCGATCCGTACCGGACCAGCGGTGTCTGTCAGTTGCAAGGTCACCGTATCGGCAAGAGTGGCGTCTTCTGTGCTGTAGTCGCCGTCGTTGACAATGATGGTTCCAGTCGGAGTGACCGCACCGAGCGCGCCGGTCAAAGTGGTGAAGGCATTGAGTCCGAGAGTCGCGGGCTGCGCTCCAGCGTCACCGAGGTCGCCGTCAGCGACGGGATCACCGATAGTGCCGGTGAAGCTGTCATCGACGTAAATTGGATCCGGAGCGACCGCCGTGTAGATGATCGCGCCGGTGATTGGTCCGCCTCCGTCTTCGTCGCCATCGTCGATGGAGACGTCGATCACAGTTGGGTCTGCGGTGCTACCACCGGTGATAAACTCGACGGCTGCGAGAGCAGCATTGACCGTTGTGATGTCGCCCGTGACGGACCAAACACCTCCAACGAAGGTTTCGCCGTTGCCGCTCGCCGCGGTGAGCGTGCCATTGGCGGCGGAGGCCCAACCATCGATGGTAAGAGTCGCGGTCACCGAATCAAGAGCACCAGCGGTTCCGGTTGCTGATCCCGTGGCATTGTTCCAGAAGCGCACGCTACTGACAGTTCCAGATCCACCTGCGAGGTTCTTGAGAGTTGACTGGAGTGCAAGTCCGCTAGGGGTGCTCGATCCACCTGTTCCCGACCCGGCGTTAGCGCCGGTGTTTACGGTGTGATCGCCAATCCAGTTGTTCGAATCATTTCCAGTGAGGGTCGCGGTGGCTTCCGATGAGCCGTTGACCGAACTTTTTACGGTGTTACTAGCGATATCAAAGACTACTGCGAGCCGGGCTGGAAGTCCGGCGGTCAGAGTGGTGGCTCCGTTCAAGGGAATCACGACGGTGTTGTCGGTTGTCCAGCTGAGATCAGTGAAGGCACCCGCAACGCTTCCGTCGTCAGTGGGAGCATTCGCTGAAGTACCACCTGCTTTAGAGAGGAGGTGCGGAACGCCATCGATGAGAAGGAGAGCGGAACCATTACTTGAACCACCAATCTCCCACAAATCGACAACTCCAGTGAGATCACCTGCCTCTGGAATGAAAGCGATTTCGAGTGAGAAGCCTGCGGTTTGGCTTAGGGCAGGGCCTCCACTATCGATATCGAAGCTGGTGTCATCATCAGCACGACCATCACCGAAGACAGTCGTGTTGGCGATGCCGTTAGTGACGAAGAGCGGCGCACCGGCTCCGGTGACTTCCGAATTGTAAAAAGTGTCCGGTTCGGTGACGACAATGTCCGTGATTGGTATCGTTCCCGCACCAGCGATGACTTGTGAAAGGTTGGTGCCGCTCGGAGCGGAATTGGCTCCATCATTGATGAGGAAGGTGGCCGCAGAAGGGGTTCCGATTGCTCCGGTAATCGTAGTGCCTGATACGTTGGTGATGGTCACGGTGACGGACTCGGCTCCTTCGAACAAGCCATCGGCAATTGTTGAAATATTGAGAACTGCGCTGGTCGCACCATCGAGGATGTCGACGGTTGTTACTCCAGTGAAATCGGAGCCATCGGCCGAGCCGCTGTAGGCGACTGTGACGGTGAGATCGGCTCCTATTGGAGCGACATCCGCAGTGAAATCGAGGTCAACGTTACCGCCTTCGGTGACGTTGCCGTTTCCAGTGATCGTCACTGTGGTGACGGGCCACTCGACATTGATGACAAAGGTGCTGCTGTCCGTGGCAGAGCCATCGGAGACGGTGAAATCAAACCCACCTGCAAGTGGAGCGGAGGCTCCGGCGTCGAAAGTGACCAGCCCGTTGTCAACATCGTCTTGGGTAAAGGTGCCACCCACCCCAAGGGCAGCGCCGTTGTTGCGAAGAGTTCCACCAGTAGGAGCGGTGTCGAGGGTGTAGGTCAAGCTCGCTGGAGCGGTGTCGTTGTCGAAGGTATCGAGGAAGGCGTCTGTGATGATGTTGCCAGTCGCGCTAGGCAAAACGGTGAAGGGAAGGTTCGTTGCAATGGCGGGATCGTTGTTCACGATCAGACTGGCAAGTTCGAGTCCTTGCATGAACGGGGTGTTCGGAAAGGAGGCACTCGCGGTGCCGATATTTTCGCTGGTCATCTCGACAGTGTCGCCTGCTCCTAAGGTGATGAGGGTGGAATTCCAACTTCCGCTAGTGCGGTTTCCATCGCTGTCGCGGTTGTAGGCACCACCTTGACCTCGGTCGAGTAAGGTTGAGCTATTCTGCCTCCAACGGGTGATGGGGATCACGCGATCGTGATTGTCGTTGACGCTATCACTCTGAGTGAAGAGCCCTCCGAAGAAGAGGTAGTCACCGGCATTGTTGGCAGTGAGAGTGCTCCCGCCTGAGTGGGTGAAGGTGGAGTTGGCGGGTGAGACCTGAGTGTTGAAAGCGATCGCGGTGGCAGCGGTGTTGAGCACGTTCTGATTGGTCGTGTCGGTCAGTTCAGCATACTTAGCAGAAACCGGAAGTTTAACCGCTGTAATCGCGGTGCCGTTTCCCTGAATGGTGCTGGCACTACCACCTGATTCCATCTCGACGCGCACTCGCAAAACCTGTCCCGCAGTGGCAGATACGATGCGTCCGACCGCAGCGACGCCAGATTGGGCATTTTCCCCGTTCGCGTTACCGCGCAGGTAGGTGGTGGTTTTTGAACCCGCAATTTCCGAGTTATCGAGGGTGAGGGTCTGGAAGTAGTTGGTCCGGGTGCCATTGCCAGCCGTCTTCTCTAATTTGGTGTTGGCGAAGACGAGGTAGAGGCCGGTCTCGTTCAGAGTGATATCTGAGCTGCCTGCGGTGTAGCTGAACGCGCTGCCATGGGTGCCGGCAGAATTATCGGTTTCGAAGGTGACATTCGCTCCGCCAGTTCCAACGGTGCCCGCCTGATTGGTGGACCGTTGGAGGTTGAGGTAAGGCCAAGAATCATCAAGTCTCAGCAGCTGCATGGAAGTGTAATTCGGCTCACGTGCTGGTAAGTTTGTGTCAGTATTGGTATCGGAACGGCGGGTCTCGAGAGTGATGATATCATCATCGGCGGTGACATTGATAATCGCTCCCCCAGACATCACTGTTTCATCGGATCCGCCGGTGCGGCGAATGAAGCCTTGGGATGTTCCGGCCTGGAGTTGAGTGCCAGCAAGAGTGAGATTAGAGATGAATTCAGCACGGTTCGTGCCGGCGGATTTATCAAAGCGCGTCGAGTAGATCACGAGGTGCCGACCCGAGCTCAGCGCAAGTGTTGTGGGGGCGGTGAGTTCATAAGTTGCATCGACGGCGGAGGTGTCGAAGTCATGGACGAGGGCCGGTCCAAGGCCGGTGCCAGTTGTGGCGCGAGCGATTGTTTCGCCGCCAGTTGATTCGGTCAGGATCGCCTTGTCTAGAAAGGTGCCACCAGGGGTCACTTGCGCTAGAGAGCTTGAGAGGAGCGTTGCCGAAAAAAGCGCGCAACTCAGCGTAAAGTGTTGAGGAGTAGTTTTTAGCTTCATTCTATTTCTATGTGTGTCAGCCTGCAATAACGAGTTCGCAGATTTATCAGTCACCCTCACAATGTCCCTAAATGTGTCAAACTTTTTCCATAGGACGAGGGTGGCTTCTGTCAGACAGCTGATGATGATGGCTGCATGAAGTTGGCGTCTTACCGCACTGAGAATATGGTTTTTCAGCATGAACATTCTCAGTTCCCTAAAGTGCGTTTAGAGAAGTGATTCCTTTATTTAACAGGGATTTAGGCGATTGAGAGAGCCCTAAAGAAGCAACCTCTTCTGCCACTGGTGCGGCAAAATTCCCAGATGAGGAAAGAGCGTATCATTGTGATTTTTTAGAGTCACTATCTCATGAACATGTTTCTCCAATTATTTTGGAATGTTAAAGTATGACGCAAAAAATACAGTTATAAATGACAAAAGGATCTCGTTGCTACGTTCCCTGTGTAAGTCTTATTTCTATGTAGGAAGAAACAGGAGGCGGCCTTATTTTTGCTGTCAGAGCACCGACTTTTGAGAATCCGGATTCTGCATCTGAAACATCTCTAAACGGTTTGCGTATTTTTCAAGCCACCTTATCCGTGGTTCTTATGAAATTTGCCGCGT
Organism: Akkermansiaceae bacterium; assembly: GCA_039768255.1. Lineage (GTDB taxonomy): Bacteria > Verrucomicrobiota > Verrucomicrobiia > Verrucomicrobiales > Akkermansiaceae > SW10. The sequence continues at coordinate 8,482 of JBDNAW010000026.1, forward strand.
TCCTTTCACTTTTTGCTTTTTCAGAATTTTCTTTGGCTGCTCCTATCGCTTTGGTACCGGTAGCGGAGCGTTTAGATCGTCCTGTTGATCTTACGGTAGCTCCTGGAGATAGCACCCACCTCTTTGTGGTAGAACAGAACGGAAAAATTCTCGCTCTTGATAAAGCGAGTGGAAAAACTCTCGCGACAGTTCTCGATCTCACCGGACATGTCTCACGTGGACATAATGAAGAAGGCCTCCTCGGACTCGCCTTCAGTCCGGATTATGAGAAGGATCAGTGGGCCTACGTTTATTACACCAAAGGCGATCCAAAGAACCGCATCACCCATCTCTCGCGTTTTAAAATGGACGGTCTCGTGGCGGACCGCGCTTCTGAGCAGATCCTCTTCACCTTCGAGCAGGATTTTGGAAATCACAACGGCGGCTGGATCGCGTTTGGGCCTGAAAAGCATCTCTATCTAGGGGTCGGCGATGGCGGGGCCGCGAACGACCCCAAACGCCGCGCGCAAGACCTCTCGAATGTCCTGGGGTCTATTCTCCGGTTCGATGTCTCTGGAAAAACCGCAGTCGTTCCAGATGATAATCCCTTCGTAGGCTGGGAAAATGCTCAGCCTGAAATCTTCGCCTATGGACTTCGTAACCCTTGGCGTTGTTCCTTTGATTTAAAAACCGGTGATCTTTGGATTGCCGATGTTGGCCAAAATCACTGGGAAGAGATCAACTTCGTCAAATCTGGTGAACTCAGTGGGTCCAACTTCGGCTGGCGCCGCCGCGAAGGCTTTCATCAGACTCCTAAGGATGGTGTCGGAGGTGATGCGCCCAAGTCCGAGCATAAACCAATTTATGAATACTCCCATGATGTGTCCAAGCCCACAGGCGGACTGAGTATCACAGGCGGCTACGTTCATCGGGGGGAGCGTGCTGACCTGAACGGACGTTATTTCTTTGCCGATTTTGTCTCCACCCACCTCTGGTCATTTAAGCAAGAGGATGGAAAAGCTACGGACTTCATGCACCACAATAAAACGATGAAGCTCCCTAAAGGCAAAAAACTAGGTCCGGTTTCATCATTCGGACAAGACCACGATGGCGAAGTCTATCTCCTTGATCTTGGTGGTTCGATTTATCGAATCGAATAAGTAATCTCTTTCATTTTACTGCGCCTGAATGAGGCGAGTTACCTGAGCCCAGAGTCACACTCTGGTTTGCGGATACCAAGTTTCCGCGAGTGGTGAAATGAGACGACCCTTAAGCGATCTTAAGTTTGAGATTGCGCCCTCACGGTGGGTTCTCTAATCTGCTTGGGTAGATTTAGAGTGATGGAAATGATGCTTCAAAGACCTGTTTTGGTTCTTAACCGGCTCTGGCAACCCGTCCACACATGTTCCGTGAAACGGGCTTTGAAACTCCTTTGCCTTGGGCACGCTCAGGTGGTCCAAACCGAAGGTGAGGCGCGCTATCAGACACACGATATTGGGTCTTGGCTTGAGTATTCAGAAAGCTCGGTTGCTGAGGAGGTGATCAATACCGTCCGGCTCGCACTGCAGGTTCCCAAGATCATCGTTCTTGGTCTTTACGATCGGATCCCACGGAAGGAGGTGAAGTTCACGAGACAAAACGTATTCCTTCGGGATAAATATACCTGCCAATATTGCCGTACGCGTTTTCCTGAAAGTAAGCTCAATCTCGATCACGTGGTTCCGCGTGATCACGGTGGGATCACAAGCTGGGATAACATCGTCGCTTCTTGCATTCCGTGTAACACGCGGAAGGCCAATCGCACACCCGCTCAAGCGAACATGCAACTTCCGCGCCAGCCCAAAGCTCCGCGCTGGCGTCCACTCTTCGGGATGAAAGAGCATACGAATGATGAAGTCTGGGAAGAGTTCGTTAATCCAGACCCTCAAAAGGTTTCGATGGGGGGCTGATTTACTCCGCTAATTTTTCGCTCAGCTTTTGGGCGCTTTCGGCATCGAATTGGAGACTTTCGATGCCTTTTTTTTGCCCGGATCGCTCGACGGCAATTCCATCTGGCCAGCGCGTTAAGGCTGCGTGAGATTTGAGAAATTTTAGAGGATCGAGATAGTTCAGCCCGCCGTGTTCGGGAAGATCGATTCCGACGGCTTCTCGTACTTCGAAGAGGAGGCCCGGTTTTTCTTTTTTCGCGGTCAGCTCTCCAAGCTTTTCCCCACGCGTTACGATGCGACCAACACGTGCGGATGGATTCGAGAGGTTTCCGTAAGAAGTGGTCACCACCTGATTTTCACTGACCCGGTGAGCGAGGATCATGAGCTGGAGTTTAGGATGATAAAAGACAACTCGTCCGGTTCCCGCAGCATAAATTGGATCACCGGCTCCTAGAATTCCTCCAGCGCAGCTGTTGAAGCGGACTGAGGTTTCTGATGCTTCTTCGACTTTAGAAAAGTCACCGAGCGGATTTGAAAATTCAGTGGCAATGGGAAGCTTGAATCGTTCGGTCTCTTGAAAAAGTTGGACCCGAGGTTCGTATTCAGCGGTCCAGAACTGGGGGTCCTCTGCCTCGGCATCAAGGATCATCGGGTGTCCCGCGACGGCATCTGCCTCCTGCCAATTCCTGAGTGAGTGGGCGTAGTAGGTAGGGTCATCTTCCTTCATCAGCCAGACGATGAGTAAAAAAATCATCCCGAGCAGCGCGATTCCACCGACGATCATCGTTTGCTTCCGTAAGTTCATGGATGGAATCATCCCGTGTCTGTGATCAAATCACAAGCTCCGGAAATTTGACGGACGAGAACTCCGTGCCTACACTCCAGCCGACATGAAGATGGCAGCCCTCCTCACCGCATTTTTGCCCCTCCTTCTTGTGAATTGCACTAAGCAAGCCCAACAATCGATGAGCACCTCAGAAACGCCGCCTGAAGAACCGACCCAGCCTGTTGAACTCACTGAGGAAGAGTGGCGTGCTAAGCTCACTCCTGAGCAGTATCACATTTTACGTGAAGCAGGCACAGAGCGCTCAAACGGAGAGGTTTATAAAGAGTTTAAGAAGCAAGGCGCGGGCACTTATTACTGTGCGGGTTGTGATACGAAGCTCTTCAGCTCTAGAGAGAAGTTTGATTCAGGATGTGGCTGGCCTTCATTTTACGATCCGGCTGATGCCGATAATGTGATTCTTGATACTGATTATCACATTGGCTACGCACGCACGGAAGTCCGGTGTAAAACTTGTGATGGTCACTTAGGGCACGTGTTTAAAGGCGAAGGATATAATACTCCTACTGATCAACGCTACTGTATCAATGGCACGGTCTTGAAGTTTGTTCCGGACGTGAAAGAGGACTAGGCTGATTGATGCTCACATCTGGGCCAACTCCTTAAAAGGGAAGCTGTTCTCCTGCCCTTACCGCTCTGGTAGTTCTGCTCGTCGTGCCAGAGACTGGCAGGAATATGGGCTACATCTGCGTCAGCACTGTATTTCAAAAGACGAGGTAAGCCAGTAGAAGAGTGCGGGTGGTCCACGCAATGGTGCGGATCCAGTTTCCTTTTACTAAAGCGGGAACGCGTTCGATGGTGAGGGCGTTGTGCTGTGGAATCTGGATGAAGGCGGTGGAGGCGCAAATGATACCGAAGAGAAGGCTTGGCGTGAAAAGGGCAAGCTGATCGCCCATGAAAAAGCACATGGCACAGGTGAGCGCTTCGATCGCCATGAGGGGCATGATGACGAAGCTTACGCGGAACATGTAGCGCTCATGAAAATCTTGAAATTCCTCAGCACCAATTTTTGCAAAAAGCGGGTAAATCGCGAGTTGGACGATCCAGACAACTCCCGTCATCGCCGCTGAGGCGATCAGCTGCGTGAGGAGCAGGAGTTCGAAAATCGGCATCTATTTGTAGACCTTTAAGAATTCGACGAGGTCGGCGACGTCTTGCGCAGTCAGCCCCATTTGATCTGCAGAGAGCATGAGAGATTCTTTCTTTTTCCGCTGCTTCTGAATCATTTTACGCGGGACAAGCTGCGTAACGCCACCGGTCGAAACGACAGTGGTGGGATCAGTGGGAGCAAGCGAAAGCCCTTCAAGAACGTCACCATTCTTGAGCTTAATCCATGTTCCGCCATAGCCGTGCGCGATATCAGCAGAGGGCTCAATGATCGCTCGAGCGATAACATCCGCAGGTTGCGCGCCGCCCCAGCCTTTGAGATTCGGACCGTAGTTGGTTCCTTGGCCGTTGAATTCGTGACACATGATGCAGCGCAAAGCCGTCACCTGACCTTTTACGGCATCGCCTTTGAGCGCGATGACATCTGCGACTGAGAATTTGGGCCTCTGCGCTTTAGGGACAGAAATTGCGGTCACTTTAATTTTATCCTCATCATAGATGCCGCGCGTTTTGAGATCGTCACGAAGTCCGTAGTCTTTCCAATCCCCAGTCATGTTGCGGAAGAGCCAAAAGGAGGCATCCACTTTGGTGAGGGGGTTATCGGCGAGGTTAAGCATTGCTTGAGCTGCCTTGGGGTCCTCGATGAAAGCAATCGATTCGATGGCGAAGGCACGGTCGGCAGGGCTGAGGGTTTTCGAAAGGGCTCGAGCTTCCAGGTCAGCGAGCGCCTCGGTCGGCCAGAGGCGCCAAGTGAGGCGTGTAAAACGCTCGCTCCATTGCTCAGGGGGGCCGGGCTTCATGGCCGCTTTGAGAGCGAGCCAGACTTCATTTTCGCGGAGTTCCGCGCCAAGACCGATGGCTTCAAGCGCGTTTTTATCGTTCACATCAACTTGCGAAGCGAGGGTGGCGAAGATGGCTTCCACCCGATGATCCACAGTGAGATGGCGCATGGAAAGGGCGACATCACGGCGGACTCCTGCATCCGAATCAGTGGCGAGTTTCTGGGCGTAAGGAATCATGTCGATCCCAGCGCGGCGGAGCGCACGATAAGCGGTGACGCGGAACTGTGGATCGGCGTGATCGAGGATTCTCTCACAAGCAGCGCGTCCCTTTGGCCCAAGGTGAGGCATGAGCCAGATGCCGCGAGCGGCGATAAGCTTGTTCTCATGAGTGATGAGCTTTTCTACGGCAGCTAGGGCGACGTTTCCGCCATTCTTGAGCTGTTGGAAGCCGAGGTAACGGGTGTTGATCGCGGGAGACTTGAGGGCTTCAATGCCACCAGCAACCGTAGTGAAGTCTAGCTCGGGGATGCTAGGGATGAAGCCCTTTGGAGCGATGCGGTAGATGGTGCCCGAACAGGAGTCATCGAGGTCGGCATGGCCACCAACGCGTGGGTCGAACCAATCGGTGACGTAGAGGGCACCATCAGGGCCGACGGTGATATCGGAGGGACGGAATTTGAATTTCTTTTCTTTCGCGAGCTTTCGGGAGCCGCCGACGAAGTCGGAGCCGAAGAATTCGCCTTCATCATTCGTGGTCAGGAAAATCTGTCGATTGAACTCAAAGTTTGCTCCTTGAGGAGTGGGCTTGTAGTGGAAAATTTCATTTCGGCCTGGCTCGCAGGCGAGAAAAGAACCGATGAAGTCCGGCCCGAGCGCGCCATTTTCATACATGGTGACACCGGTCGGAGAACCGCCACCGTAGATGTCTCCGGCATGGATCGTACCGGGGTCAAGCTGGCGCCAGTGGGCACTGCCATGCTCTTGGTTGGGACGGCGCGCGTTCTTGTAAAATTGGCGAGCATTCCGAGTGAAGTAGCCGAAGTTTCCATATTCCATGATGAAAGAGACCCGACACGCTGGAGGATCATCGTTGTCATTCTGAAAGGCATCTCCAAAGGAGCTGAGCGACTGCTCGTAGGAGTTCCGGTACCCGTGGCCGGTGATCTCGAGATTCGAGCCATCGGGATCCATGCGAACGGTGAAGCCGGAAGACCAAATGTAGCCGTCATCCGAGCGTTTACCAGCGACCGAGATATGATCGGCGAGGAACTCACCGCCGCCGCCTTTATAAACGCCGGTCATGTAGAAATTACGGTCCTCTTTGTCTTTAAAAACGGCGCCGCAGTTTCCGTTGTTGAAATACAGTTTCCCATCAGGCCCTGCAGTGACGGAGTGGAGCGAGTGGTCATGGTTTCGTGCGTTGAATCCGGTGAGGATCACCTCACGTTTGTCGATGGCAGGATCGAACTTTAGGTTCCGGTCCACATCTGTGTAGCGGATAAGATCGGGTGGCTGGGAAACCCAGATGACGTTATCGAAAACGGCAACACCGAGTGGAGCGATGAGGCCTTTTTCCTGAACGAAGGTGTGAGAGGAGTCGCATTTGCCATCGCCATTCGTGTCTTGGAGAACTGCGATGCGATCTCCCCCGGGGCGGCGTCCATTATGGCGACGGTAGTTGACGCCTTCAGCCACCCAGACACGACCTTTGTGATCAATATCCATGTTCGTGGGGTTGTAGAGATCCGGAGTCGAGGCCCAGACGGTGACCTCGAGATCATCCATGGCGATGAAGGCGGAGGTGTCGATAACCTCTGGGGAAATTTTGGGTTCCCATGCGTCATTCGGCTCTTTGGGAGTGCGGATGGTAAATTGGACAGAAGCATTGGTGAGATATCCGCCTTTTTTGGCACCGCCGTCATCGATTCCGACTTGTGTGGTGAATCTGACGGCACCTTGTGGAACATTCAGCTGGATGGTGGATTTGGCATGGGTCCCAAGGCCATGCTGATAGGTCTTGTCGTTAACGGTGAGGCTACCTCCGCCGACTGACTTGTTGATTTGAAGACTTCGCCATTGCTGCTTGGAATGTGCGATATGTTTTTTTGAGACAGGAATTTTTTGGCCATCGGCGGTGTGAAACGTCGGATGAATCCATGCGGCCCAATCACAGGTGTGCCCGTCTAGGTCATTGACAAAGAGTTCAAGGGTTTCGAGGCCAGAAAATTCGGCCGAGAGATGATGAATACGTTGTGTGTCCTGAGCGTGAAGCTTTGGGCTTTGAGCGAAATTTTCCGCGAGAAGCGGCGAGGCAAGCAAGAAAACTGGCAGGGCAAAGCGCATATGCCGTTTTACGACCTTCCTGCCAGATGGCTATCAAAAATTAGGCCGGCAGGCATATTGAGCGCTGGTGATCATGGCACGGTGGTTTCCGGTGAGCTGGTTATTTTTCCCAAGAGGTATTTCGGCTTTTTTCTGAAAGCTACGAGGCTTGCGAGAATCGCTAACCGTGGCTAAAGATCATGTGTGATCACTGAGCTGACATCCTTGCTAGGCGAGGGAAAAGTTTCTGCCATGGCGGATGTGCTGGAAGAACACGGCACGGACCGATGGAATTTCTCGCACCTGCCGGAGGTCGTGGTTTTTGCGGAATCACGGGAGGATGTTGTTGCGGTGATGAAGTTCGCGAGTGAGCGAAAGATCCCTGTAACGACTCGCGGAGCGGGCGTGGGATACGTCGGTGGATGTGTGCCGCTGGAAGGTGGAATTGCACTTTCGGTCGCAAGGATGAATCAGGTCATCGAGCTGTCCGCAAAGGATGGTGTGATCGTGACGCAGCCAGGAGTCATTTTAAAAGACCTGCAAGACGCGGCTCAAGAGATTGGGTGGTATTATCCGCCTGACCCGGCGTCGCTGAAAGAGTGCTCGATTGGCGGAAACCTTGCGACCAATGCAGGCGGGCCACGTTGCTTAAAATACGGGGTGACGAAAAACTATGTGCTAGGGCTCGAAGTCGTTCTCGCCAATGGTGAGGTGCTCGATGTCGGTGGCCGCTGTCATAAAAATAAGACCGGCTTTGATCTCCTTCACCTTTTTGTGGGGAGCGAAGGGATGCTCGGGGTGATTACGCAGGCGACTCTTCGAATCATTCCGCATCCACAAGAGCGAGCAATGCTCACCGCGACGTTTCCAGATTTCGCGAATGCCGCTGCAGCCGTCCAAGCGATTCTCAACGCAGGGCATCTTCCTTCGGCTTTAGAGATTACGGATCAATTCACTTTAAAAGCGGCCCGCGATTATCTCGGGCAAGATTGCCTTCCAGAAGGTGATGCGCATTTGATTGTTGAAATCGATGGCCGTTCCAGCGCGATTGCGGGTGAGCTTCCGGAGTTGAAAAAGCTTCTGGAATCGGTCGGTGCAATTGCCGTCGATCTTCACGGAGATGCCGAAGCTTGCGAAGCGGTTTGGCAATTGCGTCGTGATTTTTCATACTCGCTCCGCGCGACCGGGCTCACGAAGCTGAATGAAGATATCGTAGTGCCTCGCTCGAAGCTGGTGGACCTCGCGAACTTTGCCGCAGGTCTGCAGGAAGAATCAGGAATTCCGATTGCTTGTTTCGGACATGCTGGCGATGGAAACATTCATACGAACCTCATGGTCGCGGATTACGATGATCCGGTGATTAAAGAAAAAGCCGATGCCGCCCTCGACCTTCTTTTCAAGTGGATCCTCGCAAACGATGGGGTGATTACCGGAGAGCACGGAGTCGGAATGGCAAAGAAGCGCTGGATCAAAAATGCGCTCGGCGAGGTGGGCTACGCGACTCATCTCACCGTAAAAGAAGCGCTCGATCCCAAGGGGATTCTCAATCCCGGAAAGTTCCTGAGCGATTAAGATGGGCGCTGATTTTTTGGATCGCGAACTCTAGTTCCTCTTCCGAAATGGTAAAGGGAGGGGTGAAGGCGAGGACGTTTCCTTGCGGGCCATCGGCGAGCATCAGGAGCCCGTCTTTTAAAAGAGCACCCAAAAGTGGGCCAGCGTTTTCAGGGAGTTCGACTCCCCACATCATTCCGCGCCCGCGGGTGTCGATGATTTGATCAGAGCGGAGGGTGCGCAGCTTTTTTTCAAGGAGCTGGCTCGTTTGAGCGACGAGTTCCTCAGTTTCAGGTCGCTGGAGGATTTCGAGTGACTTGAGCGCCATCGCACAGCCGACGGGGTGACCGAGGAAGGTGGAGGTGTGAAGAGCCTCACCGGGAGACTCAGGCCAAGCGTCCATAACCTCGCTCTTTCCTACACATGCGGAGATTGGGAAGCCGGAGGAGAGAGCTTTGCCGAGGCAAATGAGATCAGGAACGACACCGTCCCATTCACAGGCGAACATCTTTCCCGTGCGCCAGAAGCCGGTGTAGATTTCATCAAAGATGAGGAGTGCGTTGTTGGCATCACACCAATTGCGCAGACGTTTGAGAAACTGAGGAGAGGGGATGTTTTTTCCGCCGCGTCCCTGCATCGGCTCGACGAGCACGGCTCCGATTGTTGAGCCGTCGAGTTGCTCGATCTCATCGCCATCAAAAGGAAGGCGCGTGGTGATGGGAGCGAGTTGTTCCGTAAAAGGGCCTTGGAATTTTGCGAGATCGGTTCCAAGGAGACTGCCGTAGCCAAGGCCGTGGTAGCCGTTAGAGAAAGCGATGATTCCGTTCTTTCTGGTGGCGAGTCGTGCCGTTTTAAGTGCGGTTTCGATGGATTCAAATCCAGAGTTAGAAAGGACAACTTTGCCCGCTGAATCGGTCCAGCGTTCGAAGGTGATTTTTGAAAGCTGAGCACAGAGTTGACCTTTGAGGGCGGTGGGGTGGACATCACCCATGCCGTGGAGGAGGCGGTCGGATTGCGCATGCATTGTGGCGATGATCTCAGGATGGCGATGTCCGAGGCCGGCGACTCCAAAGGCGCTGGTGAGATCGAGGAAGCGATTTCCATCAGCATCCCAGACATTCACTCCTTGCGCGGTTTCCCAAAAAACGGGCCACGAGGGATCGACGTAGGTGATATTGCGGCTTTCATGTTTTCGGAGTTCGGCGGCGAGCCGGAGGGACTCGGGGCCAGGGATTACGGTCTGGAGTTCGGGAAGCATTGGATGATTATAAAGGATGGAGCATGACAATCATGGCTCCGATTCCAGAGAGAAAAATAAAAGCGAGTGCTCCGATTCCGAGTGCGCGGTCTTGGCCGAGAATGGCGGGGCGTTCGGGTGATGAGGATTTTGGAAAGACAATGGCGGCGTAAATGATCCCGGTGACAAGACCTCCGAAGTGAGCTGCGTTATCAATGAGAGCGAAGCCGAAGAAGCCGATGACAATGAGGGAAAAGAGGATGCCGAGCATTCGCTGGCGCGCGGGTTTTGGGACGAGTTGTTGATGGAGAAACTCGAAGACGAGGAGGAAACCGAGAAGTCCGCAGACTGCTCCTGAAATGCCAACGGAGGGAGCTTTGATCCATGCCAAGCTTGCTGATCCGCCGCCGATGATTGAGAGGAGAAAAACGAGGGCGAGATGCGGCCAGCGGGCTAAGATCTCAACACGTCGTCCGAGATACCAAAGTGCGGAAAGGTTCATGCCAAGGTGGAGGATGTTTCCGTGCAGGAAGGGGCCGGTGAAGAGACGCCATTTCTCGATTGGATAGCGGGACTTATCCAGTGCCGCGTCGGCGATTCCCTTGGTGAAAAATTGCACAACGAAGACGGCGATGATGAGTCCGCAGAGAATGATGGTGGTGCGGGCTTGTTGAGTGCTGAGCCAGAGTTCGAAGCGAGCTTCGGGGATTTCTTCTTTGAGTGTATTGCCTGAAAAATTCTCGGTTTCCTTTTGCCCTTGGCGGCCTTCCCACCACGGGCGGACACCGAAGATGAGAAAGAGGATCGCGGTGATGCCGACGTTTTGTGAGGCGAGGATGGCATCGATCCCCCCGCGGGTGTGTGCGGAAAAAATACAGTAAGCAAGAGCAGCACCGAACACGAGGAGCCCGCGCTTTGCAGCCTCGCTATCATCGCGCGCAAGGAGAGCTCGGCGTCTGTTGAGAGACTTAGCGAGCTCAGGGACTTCTTCTGGAGCGACAAAGCGCTCGTTCTCCGGAGTCCAAATCCAAGCGAGGCGTCCTTTTCCCGCTGAGAGGTAGGTGCGGAGTTCCCTGAGGGTGGCGAAGCCGGTCAGGCGACCTTTGTCATCGAGACATCCATAGGGATCGTCCGACTCGGTATTCGGCTTCGCGGGGAAGGCATCCTCGCGAGCCCAAGCTGGCAACGCGGGATCGCTCATTGGTTTAAGGCTTTATTGTCCTGCAGGAGATTCGGCGGGAGCGGGAATTTCGGCGGGAGCGGGAGATTCGGCGGGAGCGGGAGATTCGGCGGGAGCGGGAGATTCGGCGGGAGCGGGAGTGACGGCGGGAGGAGATGCGTCTTCATTGAGCTCCTCACTGAAGCCAGCGGTTGGATCGACTTCCTCGATCTTCTCTTCGATTTTTTCTTCAACTTGTTCGACCGCAACCTTGGCGGTTGCACCATCGGAGTCAGCACGCTTGCCTTCTTGAGCATTTTTCTTTGCCACAAGAATGGAGAGAACGAGTGAGAATACGAAGAAAAGAGTTCCAAGATAAACGGTTCCGCGTTGGAGAACGTCGGTGGTGCGAGCACCCCAAGCAGCATCAGTCATTCCAGAGCCAAAAGCGGCACCGAGACCTTCTTGTTTGGGACGTTGCATCAGGATCACAAGGATGAGGAGAGCGCTCACAACGACGTGAGCGATCACAATAAGATTGATCCAGATCGAGATATCAAGAAACGCGAGAGTCATGGGAGAGCGAAAACTAGCCGAAAGCGGCTACTTGTAAAGTCACACTTTCGTTCATTATCGGGCTTAGCGGTTGATGATTTTTAGGTTTTGTTAAAGACCGTTGATCTGAAAATGCCCCTTTATCTCAAGGTTTTTTCCACACGGCCGCACAGGCCTGGAGTTGTTCAGCGCTGACTTGTCCGCTTGGGGGGTGGTTTTGGATATTTGTATCGTGTTAAGCTGATGCCTGGGGCAGGGCCGGACTTTGGGGCGGTAATGGGTCTATCGGTGAATTGCACATACGATTAAGCCAGACCGAAGAAAGCCGAACATCCTCCCGAACATCCTCTAAGGAAGCCTAATGGGCCCAGTGAGTCATGGAACGGGAAAAGATGATTGTCCTAGCAAGTGGAAAAATCAGTGGTCCATCCCAGATGATTTTACAATTTCGTTATCATCATTCATGACGAGCCGCTTCGCGATGATTTTCTCATCGGAAATGCCAAAGGCCATGATCGTGACACGTTCCCCTTTTTTGATCAAATGAGCGGCGCCACCGTTCATGATAATTTGACCAGTGCCCTCTGGACCACGCTGCGCGTATGTCTCTAGGCGTCCCCCCGCAGTCATTGAGGTGACTAAAACACGCTCACCGTCCCAAAGGTCGACTTTGTCCATCAGGTCCCCGGGGATTTCGATACTTCCTTCGTATTCGATATCGGCTTGGCTGATGATCGCACGGTGGAATTTCGACTTAAGTTGAATGCGCTGCATGCCTTCACAAAATGCCGATCTTTAGCCGTGGTCAAGCGGCGAAAAACTCGGATATTGAAAATTTTTCCGATCGCCGTAGTTTTTTATGATTCCTATGAAATCCCTTTTCCTGATCTTGGCTGCCTTAATAGGCCTTCTCTCAGCCCAAGATACAGAGGTTCAAAAAGAAGCGGTTTTGCCTGCTGGCGCTGTCCGTAAGGCTCTTCAGTGGATGCAGGATAAGAATCCAGAAAAACGCGAAGCAGCTTATCGCACTTTTCAGCTCTACGGCGGATCAGCTCGCGATATTTATCGGAACACTCTTGAGGCTGCGCAGCGAGGTCACGAAAAGCGCCTCGACCGAATTCTAAACGATGAGGTGAAAAACCCCTACCATGGAATCGATATGCTCACGGAGGAACTCAAGACCGAGCGCGAACGGATCTTCATCCTCATTCGGACTGATTATCAAAAAGAAGGCTCTAAGGTTCGCATGCTACGCGATGAAGTTAAAAAACTCGCGCGTCTTAATGGGCGGATCCGTAAGGTCGCCCAGCAGGATTCGAAGGCCTTTGATCAGACTGTTTCAGGAATCGCGATGGCGATGGCAGAGGTAGCGCGGGAGCTCAGATCTCTCGATGAGGAAAAGCCTTCCGAAAATCTTCCTGCCAGTGCCGAGGCGCAGAAAGAGGCTTTGAACGACTCATTCGATGGTGAAGTTTACCTCAAGACGAAAGAAGAAATTGATCTCGTTCGAAAAGAAGTCGCGCTTCTCGATTCCACGAATAGGAGGAACGCCGAAAGTCACTGGGCTAAAGAAAATCAGAAAGACTTTGCCCGTGTCCTGAATTCCGAGCGGACTCTTTTCGGGATCAGCCCACTCTTACTAGAAGAGCGGCTTTCGCTAGCTTGTGTGGGGCATTCTGTCGATATGGCGAATCTTGGATTCTTTGCACACGAATCACCGGTGAAGGATAAAAAGACGCCGTGGGATCGGGCGCGTCTTGCTAAATTCCAGCACCGTGCGATGGGGGAAAATATCTTTATGGGTTCCTCCTCTCCCCAGGCAGCTTACGATGCATGGTTCGCCTCAGATGGGCACCGTTTTATCATGTATGGAAAAGGAGCTAATCTCCTTGGTGCGGGGCCTCATGGGCGGCACTGGACGATGATGACGGGCCGGAAGTAAGGCGGATCAACGGCTGATTTTTTTGCCTAAGAAGAGGGCTTTTCCCATGGTGGGATCGAGATCGTATCCTGCGAAGCCGTATTTTTCGTAAACGTGTTTTGCGACGTCATTTCTCTCGCGCACTTCGAGAGTGAGTTTACCGCAGCCTAGATCACGTGCCATTGCCTCGACATTTACCAACATCACGGTTGCGAGACCTTGCCCACGGTAAGGAGGGGAGATCGCGAAATCGTGGATGTTTAAAAGAGGTTGGCACGCAAAGGTCGAGAAACCTTCGAAGCAAATGGCGACGCCAACCGGGGTGCCATCGTCCATTCCTAAAATAACATGGCAATCGCTCCGCTCATTTAAGGTAGAGATCAAGTTGGCACGTGTCTCCTGAGGAAGTGCGCCTTCACCTCCGATGAGCCCGTTGGCATATTCGTCCATGATAAAGAGAATGGCTTCGCCATGAGCGGGATGAGTGAGGTCGGCCTTCTCGAAGAGGATCATTTTGAAAGGAGGATGCGGGGAGAACCATCATTGACTCCAAAGACAAGGTCGGGCTTTTGATCGCCATTGATGTCGTGAGCGTCGAGCTGGCGCGTGTCATCGCGGAATTTGAGGCCGCTCTCTTGAGGCCATAGTTCTCTGTGAGTGCCGTCTTTTTGACCGAGAAGAAGCACCGAGAGTCCGGCATTCATTCGGCCGGTTTCACGCTGCGCGGCGTTAAAGTTTTGGCCAAGGGTGATATCGAGCTGACCATCAGCATTCACATCGGCGAGCGCGATCGCCATCACGGGTGCGAGCTGTGAGAGGGTAGGGAGTGGCTCAGCGGTGAACTGTCCTTTGCCATCGTTCCGGAAGATCATCGAGCTGAGAGTATTGGCCTCGAATTTGGTGGCTCCTTCGAGTGCATTTTTCGAGTAAAGCTCGGAGAGGGTCTTACTCGCAAAGGCGGTGTAACTTGGTGCGCGCTTTAAAAGGTGAGGCATCGCAGAGGTTGAGCAGGAGCGGCCACGAACAGGGAGAAGCTTTCCGTCCTTACACTTCGCTTCGACCAGTTGGAGCTCACCTTTTTTTCCGAAGTCCGAGGCGAAGAGTGTGGCAGGGTGCTCGGGGTCAACATGGTATTTTGTGTTTAAGCCGAAGTTTCCGGCCACCAAATCGAGGTCGCCATCACCATCGAGATCACCCGCAGCTACCGACATCCACCACCCCGTGTGCGGTGTGAGTCCGGCAGCTTCAGTGCCATCGGTGAATCCCTCCGTACCGTTTAGGAAGATACGAATAGGGCCCCACTCAAGAGCGAGAATGAGGTCAGCGCGGTTGTCGCCGTTGACATCGGCCCAAGTGACAGAGGTGATCATTCCGATCTTATCAGCAGGAGTGGGAACGCGGGTGAATGTTCCGCCGTCATTTCGAAGAAGGATGCTTTCGGGAGTGGTGGGATAGCGTTTCGGGACAAAACGGGAGCCGACAAAAAGGTCGAGGTCGCCATCGCCATCGTAGTCATGCGCGGCGAGGGAACTTCCGCTTGCGCGATGGTCGGGGAGTTCGCTTTTCGTAAGGTTTCCTTTTCCATCATTGAGGTAGAGACGATCGCGATAGTGGGTGGAAGCCGCGAGTTCGCTCGCGCCACCGGAAACGACGTAGAGGTCTAAATCGCCATCTTGATCAGCATCGAACCAGAGGGCCGCGGTATCTTCCTGACTTTGATCCGCGGAGAGAGCAGGGGAGGCTTGAGGGGCCCAGCTGCCATCTCGGGTTTGAAAAAAGAGAACGGAAGCTTGTCCCGCAGCTCCGCCGGCGAAAAGGTCGGTTCGGCCATCACCATTCACGTCCGCGAGCGCGATGGCGGGGCCATATTTTGAGAGACGATTTGGGAGGAGCGGCTGATCACCGAAGTCATTGTGATCGTTCTCCTTATGAGTAAAAGCGGGCGTTTGCGAGGCTTCAGAGAAAAGAGAAGTGAGAGTAGCGGCGGCTTCTTGTTGAGGAGCGTTTGATTTTTCGGTGATGCGGTAGTGGTGATCAGTTTCGAGGTTTTGGAAAGTCTGCACGCGCCCAGTTGGCCAAGTGACTTTCAGCGTTTTAATCGTCTTCGCACTTCCGATGCCGATGTGAGCGAGTGGCTCGACACCCGACATGTAGCCGCGTGAGCTTGTGATGAGACGGCTTATGGTGGTGCCATTTTCTAAAGTCACTTCGACCCGTGCTCCAAGTCCGAAGTGATTGCTTTCCTCACCGCGTAAGCTGATGAGAACTGCTTTGTTTTTAGTGTCCTCATTTCGATATATTCCAACTGGATCGTTCATGTTGTTCACGATGAGGTCGAGGTCGCCATCACGATCAAGATCGGCAAAGATTGCTCCGTGACTAACGGTAAGGTCACCAACGCCCCACTCTTTCGAGACATTGGTAAAGGTCAGATCACCGTCATTCTTGAAGGCGAGGTTCTGCTCTTTGAACCGAGGTGAATCGAGGAAGACTTTTTGAACGTCATCCCACTTTCCGCCCTGTTGCTTAATGCGATCCATTTCATTATTGAGATCACTATCCTGAACGTTTCTTTCGATTCCGTTGGTAAAAAAAGCGTCTTCGAAGCCATCGTTATCGAGGTCGCCCCAAATTCCAGTCCATGTCCAATCAGTGCTGTCGAGCCCGGCAAAAAAGGCGACGTCGAGGAAACTTCCAGTGCCTGTATTGAGGTGCATCGCATTGCGCATGTATTGGCGTGGCTCGAGGTTATCGAGGAACCATGCAGTGGCCGACATCGCGCCCATCATCGTCTTCTGCTTGAAGTGGGTGGTAGCGGACATGTCGGTGCTTAAGTAGTCGAACCAACCGTCATTGTTGATATCGGCAAAGTCGCTGCCCATCGAGTTCCATGACGTGTAGGGAAGGGAACTTCCGATGATGTCCGAGAAAGAGCCGTCACCCTTATTATGGTAGAGATGATCAGGAGTGTGGAAATCGTTGGAAACGTAAAGATCGGGATTGAGGTCGTTATTGTAGTCCCACCACACTGCTGCGAGTCCATGTTCACGTGTGATCGAAATGCCAGCTTTGCGTGTCACATCGCGAAAAACCAATTTTTCGGCAGATTCATTTAGGAATAAGTGATCGAAGGTGCCTTGCTCGACAAGGCCTCCGCCTAGCTGAGCGACATCTCGTGCATATTGAGGAGCGGGAACGATCTGACCTTGCTCGTTTTTGATCATGTCGATTTTGTAATCGAACATCTCTTTGATTGAGAGGAGGCGAGTCTCGGTGCGGTAGAAATCTAGGTCACCATCCCGATCGAAATCCGAAAAAGCGACCATTGTGGGAGCGCGATAAATTGCGGTGCCGCTACCAAATTCGTGGCGCTTGAATGTTCCATTCTTCAGGTTGATGTAGAGGATGTCGTGGGCCCCTTTATTACATAGATAGAGGTCAAGATGACCGTCGTTATTAACATCTGCGAAGGCCGCTCCAGCTCCCCATCGCTCTGTTTCGGTTAGGCCCGCGCTCGCGGTAGCATCCTCGAATTGCCAAGGAGCCGTTTGGCGATACAATTTATTTTCTCCATCTTGCGAGACGAGAAAGAGGTCGGGGAGGCCGTTATGATCATAATCTCCTATTGTCAGACCCGCTCCGGTAAGGAGGTAGTTCTTGATGTTTTCCCGCTTAAGGAAGTTTTGGAATTCGATGCCAACAGTTGCTCCTTCGATTTTCGTGAAACGTGTTTTTGTATCCTTTTCCGCTCTCGGAGAAAGAGGTGCAGCACTAAGAGAATCTCCCAGATCACTCCATTCAATCAGAGTCTTTGCGGGAAGAGAAACACTCCCAGCCAGCACGATAAATAAAATGGCAAAAAGACGATTCATGACTATGAGCTTTCGTCGATTTCCGTGAGTATTCAATGACAAAAATCAGTCTTAAAAAGGCAGGGCCGCTTAATCGCGATACAGCGCTTTTTCGATCCGCTTCGCACTCACTTTTCCGACGTGTGGGACACCTGGTGAGAAAAGCTGAAGGCGCCATTCTTCAAGCATCCAGCCGATGTCCCAGAGACGAACCGCCTCAGGGGTCTCTTGCCATTGCATGAGCCAATCTTCCCAGAGGGGTAAAAACTGATCTTGCTTCTCTTCATCGCGAATGATCGGTTGGCTTTCGAGTCGGGAAATCCGCTCTTCCATTCCGAAGAAATACCGTTGGTAGCGCTTCATCCGATCAAACCCAGCCTTCCACGCAAAGCCAGAGCGTAAGAGCCAGGTGCGTTGCTCTTCCAGTTGATGCACCACTTCGCCCAAATGGCGGTCGGCTCGATGTCTGTCCATCCACTCGCGCACCCGCCCGTCTGCATCCGCCATACCCTCGACGGCTGCCGCGACTTCCTCGCCCTTAGCGAACCATTCTCCCTTCGCAATGGGCGAGAGGTCTTCAAAGGTTTCCGCCAATCGTGGAATTTTCCCCAGTGCGCCTTCTGCACTTACGCGTAGAAAATCTTCCGCCGCGCCATCGGGCAGGAGTGGCAACATGAAGCGGCCCGACATCTTCAGCGGGAAATTCTTCCGCACATAATTTCCATGCTCGGCGTGCTCTAGGAGAAACAAGCGCACCACTCCAGCACGATGACTCTCGACCGCTTCTTCGAGATCGAGGAAAGCTTTCATCCCCACCGTCTCACCCTCATCGACCAGCGCGGGAAAAATTCCATCTGCCGTTTCCGGCACTTCGCCGAAACTCCAGACCTCTCCGCCGGTCATCTCCCATTGTTCGTTCGCCGCTGCTTCCTTACGACTCCGCAACACTCCCGCGAGCTCTTCTTTGATCACTCGCACATTTTCTCCAAAGGCTAGGACTTCTCCATCATCATCGCGCACGCGAATTCTCGGCTTTAAATGATGCGGTAAGCGATCTGCATCGATGCCTTCGATGTCGCGCCCCGTCTGCTCTTTAAGGTAATCTAAAATCGCATCCTCCAAGTCTCCCTGCGGCTCCCAGTTTTTCCATTCTTCTAGAAATTCCGTCACCATCCCGCTAATCGGCTGACAAACCCGACGCCAATCCTTCGGTAAACTTCGGATCAATAATTCGACTCGATCTTCCAGCGTCCCCGGCACGCCCCAACTGAGAAGATAGTCAGGAAATTTCAGCAGCTCGCCGATTTCCACCTCAAAGGTTAGCCCGTCGTCTTCCGCATCCAGATCACTCACGTAGCGCACCTTCCATTTGCGCTCTCCGTCCTCCACCACATCTGGGAAAAGCCGAAGTCGTTCTTCGATTCCTTCCTCCCAAATCAGATCAGAAAATCGAACCATCAATTTCTCCCGCACCGCCCGATCATTCGTGTGATCGAAGAAGCCTTTCGTCGTATTGATCTCCGCCGGAAGTCGTTCAAAAAAGAAATCGTAAGCCGCTTCCTCGTTCCAAAGATACCCCATTCGCCGAAGTTTCCGCTCCGCTCCGAAAACCTCATTCTTCACCGCACGAAGATTCCGCACGACCTCGCTCTTCCCGCGCATCTTTCCATCGACCAATGCTTCACGCACAAAGACCTCGAAGGCGGCCTTCGGATTGACTCTCCCGAAAAAGACAGGGCGTCCTTCCACCACCGAAAGCCCACCGAGTAAGACATCCTCGATCCCATAGACCGCGCCCTGCTGCTCATTCCAGTAGGGTGAGTGATACCGGCTGCGACACAAATGGGGCACCACTTCTTCACACCATTTCGGATCAATCTCCGCCACCTTTCGCGCCCAGAGTCGTGACGTTTCTACGAGCTCAAAGCCCAGCACCCAAAGCGCCCGTTTCGCTTTAAAGAGTCCCGATCCCGGGAAGACCGCGAACTGTCGGTTCGCAACTCCGTGGTAATGGCGCTTCTCCTTATCCCACACTCCGATCTGCTTCGGAATCCCAGATAAAATCGCCTTATGCACCTCCGCATAAATGGCCGCGCCATTTTCTAGGGCCTTTGGTGCCGGAGCTTCTCCACGCTTCTTTTTGAGCGATTGCCGTAACTCGCGGTGCACGCCATCCCATTCCCGCACACGACGGAAATTCAAATAATTCTTCTCACAGAACTTCCGAAGTTGGTTCGAAGCAAAGCCGCCTTTCTCCTTCCGAAATTCTCCAATCGCCTTCCAAAGATTCAAGAACACCCCGAAGTCCGACTGTTGATCGAGAAACTTCTGCTGCGCCTGATCTGCCGCATCTTTTTTCTCCTGCGGTCGTTCACGCGGGTCCATCACCGAGAGCCCCGAAACAATGATCAACATCTCGTGAACCACCCCGCGACTCTCCGCCTCAATCAACATCTTCCCCAAGCGCGGATCGAGCGGCAACCTGCCGAGTCGTTGTCCAACCTCGGTGAGTATTTGGGCCCCTTTACTATTTCCTGAGACCGCTCCCACTTCCTCGAGCGTCTTCCAGCCTTCTTGGATCGCCTTCGGACTCGGTGGATCGATGAAGGGAAAATCCCGTACATCACCGAGGCCAAGATTGAGCATCCTCAAAATCACCCCCGAAAGCGCGCTGCGTCTAATCTCCGGATCGGTAAATTCACTCGTCTGCTCGTAGGTTTCCTCGCCGTATAGCTTCACGCAGATTCCTTCTCGAACGCGACCACAGCGGCCCCGGCGCTGCCGCGCACTAGCTTTCGAGATCATCTCCACCTGTAGGCTCTGAATTTGCCGCTGCGGACTGAATCGACTCACCCGCGCCAAGCCGCTATCGATCACCGAGACAATCCCCGGAATCGTCAGCGAGGTCTCCGCGACATTCGTCGCCATAAAAATCCGTCTCCGTCCGCTTGACCGAAAAATCCGTTCCTGTTCAACCAGCGAAAGTCTTGCAAAAACCGGAACTACTTCTGTGTTGGGAAACCCAAATCCATCGACCCGATCCGCACATTCCCGAATCTCTCGCTCCCCCGGAAGAAAGACCAGAACATCGCCATTCGGATCGAGGTCTGTGAGATATTCTACTCCACGCACAACATGCTCCCGCAGCACCTCGCTCTCTCCAAAGGCCGGCAAAAAAACATCTTCTACCGGAAAGGTTCTTCCTTCCACTTCCACAATTGGGCAATTCCCAAAGAACTCCGCAAAGCGCCCTGCATCCAAGGTCGCCGATGAAATAATCACCCGCAGGTCCTTCCGCTTCGTCGTCAGTTCCTTCAGATATCCCAGCAGGAAATCAATATTCAACGACCGTTCATGCGCCTCATCGACAATGATCGTGCCATACTGTTTCAGAAAACGATCTCCCTGCGTCTCTGCCAGTAGGATCCCATCTGTCATAAACTTCACCCGAGTCTCTTCCGAGCAAACCTCCGTAAAACGAACCTGCCACCCGACTTCTTTGCCCACTTCAACCTTCAGCTCCTCCGCGACTCGTCGCGCCACCGAAGTCGCGGCTAACCTCCGTGGCTGCGTGCAGCCGATCCGACCTTCGAGATTCAATTCACTCGCTAACTCCACTGCCATCTTCGGAAGCTGCGTCGTTTTTCCAGAGCCCGTTTCACCCACAATCACGACGACCTGAGAAGCCCGTAAGGCCTCCAGAATTTCGTCCCTCCGCCGTGAAACCGGCAGGTCTGCATAAGTCAATCTCAACGCCGCTTTATCTAGTGCGTGTCAGGCCATTCGTCACTGGTCAATGATCAGAAAGATGGAGATTTTCTTCTCCTACTTCAATTTACGAGCAATTCCCTTTTCAGAATACACCAGCTTTCCATCCTTAAAACTGGAACTTTTCCAGGTGGTCGTGTCGTCATCGTGGTTTTCAAGGCCAATAGATTTTATCCCGTCATGTTCTCCGGTCCAGGCAATCGAGCGATATCGTAAATCTCCGACGCCAGTTTGCTTCATGAGGACGCCTCCTTCGAGGAGGATCCATTTGATAAATAGCTCACGTTCTCTGTCAAAAGTCACGATCATGATAAACGACGGCTCCCCTTTTTCCCGAACAGGCTGGGAGACAACATAGCGCCCCTTGACCACCTTTTCTTTCGCGGTTGTCTTAGATTTGGATTTTTGGCCGGTTTGGCCGTCCCGGAACTCCATCGTGATTTGGTATTCCCGCGCATCGGGATACATCATCGCTAACTGACGAGTCATACCAGTACGATTATGAGGATCATCGGCGATTTTGCGAATCTCCTCTGGGGTTAATCCATGAGCTAGCCCAATGAATTGGGTCATCAGAGCAGCCATAAAAATCGGGAATTTCATTTCGTCTAAAAATTAGCATCCCTAGCCCTCCCCGTAAAATCAATCGATCAGAAGCTGAAAAGGGTAACCGGCCTTGTCACCAGCCCTACTGGAGGACACACGAAGGCGAATCGGCCACAACGAGAAGAGTGATCAAAGTGAAAGGGAAGGCGGAATAAACACGTTCGCTTAAGCGATCTTTCATTTTTCCTTGTGCGATTTTTCTCTGATGCGTTTTCGATATCTATTCCTTCTAACTGTCCACGGTTTTTTCAATCTCTCACATGCTGATGAGAGCAAAGCCAGGGCCGCTTATCCGAAGCCTTTCGCCCGCCCCGCTTCTCTGGGCGATGGTTATGATACCTGGAAAGGTTCGAAGGGCGCAGATGTCGGACTTCAAGCTCAGGATGTGCGGCGTCTTCCCTCACGTGTTGATCATTCGGTGCGACCACAATTTCCACCAATCTACAAACAGAAGTGGGGGACTTGCGGACAGTTCACCGCGATCGCTTCGATTTTCACCTACGAAATGAATGTGCTCAATGGAACGATTGCAGACTCAGAT
This sequence comes from Akkermansiaceae bacterium, assembly GCA_039768255.1. Taxonomy (GTDB): domain Bacteria; phylum Verrucomicrobiota; class Verrucomicrobiia; order Verrucomicrobiales; family Akkermansiaceae; genus SW10. The sequence goes on from JBDNAW010000026.1 coordinate 30,633, forward strand.
GCCACTCGTTTTCCAGCGCACTTTTCTTGGAACATGATGAACAAAGCACAAAACGTGGGTTCAGAAGCTTACCATGGATGGGAGGTTGCGAAGCGCATCGGGATTCCGACAGCTCAGTCATACGGCGGGATCCGTCTCGATCAGATTGGCCAGTGGCCTAACGGCTATCACATTTGGCGCGAAGCCATGGAATATCGTGTCGCGGGCTATCGATACTCACCCGCAAATACGATCGCGCAACTGAACGAAGCGAGAGGCTGGCTTTATGATCGGAACGAGCCTGACCAGAAATCTCCTGGCGGACTTTTCCAACTTGATGGTCGGATGGGAGAGCTGAAAAAAGTCACCGTTACGATTCCCGATGGCGAATATGAACAAGGACGTGACCTCTGGACGCGCTGGGGGCCAAGCGGCTATGGACATGGGATCACCTGTGCGGGATATGATGATCAAGTGGGCTACGACCTGAATGGAGACGGGAGGATCACGAATGATCTCGATATCAACGATGATGGCAAAATTACCCTCGCCGATTGGGAGCGCGGTGCTTACATCGTAGTGAACTCTTGGGGCGAAAAGTGGTCGGGTGATGGAAAGATTTACCTCCTCTATAGCGCGATGATCGATCCTACTTGGAAGCGTGGAAATTATCTTGGGCGAGTTGAAGTGAAACGAACTCTGCCGACTGCGACTCTCAAGCTGAAGCTCTCCTGTAATAATCGTTCCTCCCTTCGGATGGCTATCGGGTTTTCAAAGGATCAGAATGCCAAATCTCCAGAACATGAAATCATGCCGGAAGCCTTTAACGGCTGGCCTCTTTTCGGGGCGAGTCATCCGGGGAATGTTCCCATGGCCGGTCCGGAGGATGAGACCCCACTGGAATGTGGAATCGATCTCACTCCTCTATTTGATAAACTCAGTTCTGACGAAATTAAAGACGGCGCTATATTCCTAAAAATCAGCTGCGTTGACGGCAGTAAAGCAAAAGGCGAGCTGCATGAATGCGCCTTGAGGTTTTATGGTTCAATGGGTGACCTCCAGGGTGAAGTTTCAATCGACATTCGTGATGGGAAGTTCAGTTCTACCCCCATCATACAGAGCTTCGTCACCAAGAAATTATAATTCTAAAGCTGAATTGATCTTGCTGGAACCCTGTCTTCTTTCAACAAGACGGGAACAGTTTTGATAACGGGGTAGCAATACTCAGAATCGCAGTAATGATCATTCATCAAGGTGAGGGTTGAATGGCCTCCTGGGCTTCTGAGCAGGGAATTGAAAGGCTTCTTGGCTTCTTTGGTGATTTCTCCTTTTTTATGGGCTTGGATCAGATAAGCGCCGAAAAATCGTGGGTAGTTTTGTTGGAGCCATGCATGAAGGATCGCGGCAGGACGTCTCCAGAACGGAACTTCGTGCATTTTGTCTTTTGGGCGGCCGCTCGTTGCATGGGAGATCTTAATGTTTACAAAACCTGCTGCGGTGAGGAGCTGAGTAAGTTGACGAGTGGTAAAGCTCTTTTCGATCGTGCCCCGGAAGCGGTCTCTGATTTCGCTGATTCGTCTGAATGGATTCCAGCCATTGGGCTCTAAAGCGACGAGTTGCCCTCCGGGAGTGAGAATCCTCAGGATTTCTTTCAGAGAGACATGATAATCTTCAAAATGATGAAGGGCCTCGACGATCGTGACTGCCTCAAAGCTATCTGTCTCAAGCGGGAGATGATGCACGTCAGCCGTGATGACCGGAGGCACTGGGAGTTCGAATTTTCGAGCACGTTCTTGAGCTACTATAAGAGCGATTTCATTAATATCACACACCGCGATATGGACTCCTTTATCTTGGAAAACGAGTGCTTCTCCGCCGGTGTTTCCTCCTAAATCCAAAACCCATCCTTCGGGAATAGAGCCTGTGGGCTCAGTGAGTGCATCGATAAAAAACTGAGTTTTAGAAGCAAAGATTTTATCGGTCGAGAGTCGCGCAACAGGATTGCGCTTCAAGTAAGAGTCTCGTTTTTTGAGGACGTTCTTTTTCTCAAAATCTCTCTCTTGTGATGTGCTAACGCTCATTTCTCAGGAAGTTTAGCGTGAAATATTTTAACTTAAATAAACGATTTTCTTGAGAAGCGTTTCAAATAAATGAAAAACGTCAGAATTATTCTTCAGTGCCTCTGACCTTCTCGTCCTCCGTGCGAGTAAAGCGGAGCTGCTCGATTTTTCGGCCATCGGTGCTAGTAACGGTGGCATTGAAGCCTTCGACCTCGATCGTTTCACCCGGATCAGGAAGGTGGCCTAGCTGTTGGACGACGTAGCCGCCGATGGTGCTGACCTCGCCACTTACAAGATCAATCGAGGCCTCATGGTCAGAAAGTTCGTTGAGGCTTAGGCCGCCTTCGGCGATGAATTCAGTCTCGGAAATACGGACGAAATCGGTGTCCTCACCTTCATCAAACTCGTCGTGAATATCACCGACGAGCTCGCCCATGATGTTATCCATGAAGACGAGCCCAGAGGGGTCACCAAATTCATCGACGACGAGGGCCAACTGTGCGCGCTCGGTGAGGAAGAATTGCAGGAGATTATCGAGCTTCATTGTCTCGGGGACTTCCTTCAGCTCACGCTTGATGTGCATCAGATCCTGATCGTGCTCGTTCATGAGCCGTAGGACGTCCTTGATGTGGATTAAGCCGAGTGTTTCATCAAGATGACCACGTACGAGTGGGAAGCGGGTGTGGGTCGCTTTGATTGCGTATTCGAGGTTATCACCGAAGGGTTGATCGATATCGAGGAAGATGACCTCGCTGCGCGGCGTCATGACATCTTTGACGGTGATGTCATTGAGCTCGAGGGCATTGATGAGGATTTCTCGCTCAGTTTCGGTGACCTCTTGTTGGCGTTCGCTTTCTTCAACAAGGAGTGCGAGTTCTTCAGCAGAGTGGACAGCTTCGCCTTCGGATACTGGGTCGACTTTGAAGATCTTTTTGAGAAGAAAATTCGCGGTGTTGGTAAAGGTGACAGTGATGAAACGAGTTAAAAAGTAAAAGACATGGAGCGGACGTGCGAGAAGGAGGGTGGTGGAGACCGCTTTCCGAAATGCAATCGACTTCGGCAGAAGTTCACCAACGGTGACGAGGAGGAAGGTAAAAAAGACCCAAGCAAGGAACGTAGAGGTGATGAGGATGGCGGTTTCGCTCATCCAGGGGATCAAGCTAAAAGTCGGCCCGAGGATTGCGACGACAAATGGTTGACCGAGTGCTCCAAGGGCCAGAGAGGCAAAAGAGACGCCGAGTTGGTTCGCGGAGAGGTAGCGATCGAGATTATTGATGACCTTTTTCGCAGTGCCGGCGCGTTTGGGCTTTCTGGAGAGCTCGGTTTCGATCTGGCCAGGCCGGACTTTAACAATGGCCATCTCTGCGGCAACGAAGAAGGCGTTGACGAGAAGGAAAAATAGAATCCCAAAAACGTAGATCAGAACCATCCACCATTCGGGGAACTGAGTCGGGACTGTTGGGTCCGGATTCGCGAGGATTAAAAATGAGGTGCTCATTTCTCGGCCTTACATCTTCTCATAAGCTCCATCGCTCCGTTTTTCTAAAACGGTGAAGCCTGCCTTCTTTGCATCTGAGTTCGAGAAGGGCTTTGTGATTTTAGGGGTGTTGATCTGAGAGATCTTTTTCTTTACCGCGTTTCTACAAAGAGGGCACGCTTCAAGAGCGTGCCGTTCGATGGAGCGCTGCAGTTCAAAGCCTTTACGGCAAACGGTGCAGCTAGAGTCCGGGTCTTCCGGGCTTTCTGAAATGTATTCGTAGATTGGCATGGGAGGGTCCAAGGAGGAGGTCCGTGCGGGGCACTTCACTGACTGTGGAGCCCCATGCAGTAACCTACCAACTGGATTTTGTCACTCCAGGAATGAGGCCGTGTGAAGCCATCTGACGGAAAGTAATCCGAGAGAGGCGGAAACGGCGAAGGAAAGCACGGCGACGGCCGGTTACTTCACAGCGGTTCACGAGGCGAGTTGGGCTCGCGTCACGTGGAAGCATTGTGAGACCAACATAGTCTTTCTCCTTCTTCAACTTGTGACGAAGGTCTGCATATTTTGCAACGGTCTTAGCTTTGCGCTCGTTGCGCGCGATCCAGCATTTTCTAGCCATAGGGGCGGGAAGAACTACGTGGTTCTGAGCTGGAAGCAAGACTATTTTTACGATTTTCAGGGGATTCTTGTAGAAATGTCCAACTGGGTGGGTTTTCTGCAGATCATTTGGAATGACCAAGTTATTAAGTTTTTTTAAGCAGAGTCTCTTTTTCGGCTCATAAAGTGGTATTTTGTGTCTTGGCTTGGAGCATTCCAAGTAGCGGCATATGGCTGCTAGATTCATGAAATCACAGAAGGTTATGATTTCTTGGATGATTTTGAGGGTCTCTGATCAGGCAAATAAGGAGGCTCCGAGCCTTTGTGTTTCGGTGAGGCTTTTGGTGAG